>NZ_JBWKRA010000024.1:0-100391 GCF_059419065.1 Pseudomonas sp. GW821-FHT07B01
GTGTTTCAGTCAGCATCTTCGGCGACTGATGCGCCGCCATCGCAGGCAAGCCAGCTCCCACAAGGATGGGGGGGACTTTCAGTTCTGGTATTGGCTGAGCAACCGCTCCATCCGCGCATCCATCCGACGCTTGATCTCGGCTTCGATATGCGGCGCAAAGTCGTCGATCACATCCTGCATGATCAATTGCGCGGCGGCGCGCAGTTCGTTGTCCAGGTGCAGCAGCAGGGCATCGGGGGCTTTTTCGGCGGCTGGGGCGGGTTCAGCAACCACAGGTGCCGGCGCGGCAGGCTTGCCGCCGACCATGTCGAACAGCAGCGGGATCTGTACCTCGCCATCGGCCGTCTCGGTCAGCAGCGGCGGTTGCAGGTTGTCATCACCCAGCAACTGACGGATCGACTCCAGGTCATCCAGCAGGTGGTCGTCTTTTTTCAGCGGGTTTGGAGTGTCCATCATGTACTCAAAGTCGTTGTAGCCGGTGATCTTGCAGAGGATAGCCCTGTTCACGGTAGAAACGGAAACTCTCCCGCGCGGCCTGACGAATAGCCGGGTCCTCCACTACCACTTCCGCCACACGGGCGAACGCTTGGGCAAAGGCCGGTACTTTCAGGTCGAGGTTGACCAGCAAATCACTGTGATCGCCGCAATTATCCCCCAAGCCCAGCACAACCAGGCTTTCAGGTTCGGATTCGGCGTGGCCGTGGGGCACGAAGCTTTCGCCCTTGAAGCGCCACAGACGGGCATCAAGTTCGTCACGTTGGGCGGCATCGCTGCAGTGCAGGTAGATGCGATGGCCCATACGCCAGGCTTTTTCGGTGAGTTTGCAGGCGAAGTCCAGGCGCGCGAGGGGATCGGCGCTGGGCAATATATAGAAGTCGACTTGGGGCATTGAAAATCCTGGGGTTGGCCTGATGGCCCCTCTGTAGGAGCAAGCTCGCTCCTACAGAGAGGCGCAGGGGCCGCTTAAGCCTTGGCGCGATCCAGCAGGTATTGGGTCAACAGGGGCACCGGACGGCCAGTGGCGCCCTTGTCCTTGCCGCCGCTGGTCCAGGCCGTGCCGGCGATGTCCAGGTGAGCCCAGTTGAAGTTCTTGGCAAAGCGCGACAGGAAGCAGGCCGCCGTGATGGTGCCGGCTTTCGGGCCACCGATGTTGGCGATGTCGGCGAACGGGCTGTCGAGCTGTTCCTGGTACTCATCGAACAGCGGCAGTTGCCAGGCGCGGTCGTCGGCGGCCTTGCCGGCGCTGAGCAGTTGCTCGATCAGTTCGTCGTTGTTGCCCAGCAGGCCCGAAGTGTGGGCGCCCAGGGCGACTACGCAGGCACCGGTCAGGGTAGCGATGTCGATCACGGCCTGGGGCTTGAAGCGCTCGGCGTAGGTCAGGGCGTCGCACAGCACCAGACGGCCCTCGGCGTCGGTGTTGAGGATCTCCACGGTCTGGCCGCTCATGGTGGTGACGATATCGCCCGGGCGAGCCGCGCCGCCGCTCGGCATGTTCTCGGCACAGGCCAGGATGCACACCAGGTTGATCGGCAGCTTGAGTTCCAGCACGGCACGCAGGGTGCCGAACACGCTGGCGGCGCCGCCCATGTCGTACTTCATCTCGTCCATGCCGGCGCCCGGCTTGAGGCTGATGCCGCCGGTATCGAAGGTGATGCCTTTACCTACCAGGGCGTAAGGCTTCTCGGACTTCTTGCCGCCGTTGTATTGCATCACGATCAGGCGTGGCGGCTGGTCGCTGCCCTGGCCCACGGCATAGAACGAGCCCATGCCCAGGTCCTTGATCTTCTTCTCGTCCAGCACTTCAACCTTCAGGCCCTTGAACTCTTTGCCCAGTGCCTTGGCCTGTTCGCCCAGGAACGTCGGGTGGCAGATGTTCGGCGGCAGGTTGCCCAGGTCGCGAGTGAACGACATGCCGTTGGCGATGGCCTGGGCGTGGGTGACGGCGCGCTGGACTTCAGCCTGGGCAGCCTTGATGGTCAGCAGGGTGATTTTCTTCAGGGCGCGGGGTTCGGTTTTCTGGCTCTTGAACTGGTCGAAAATATAGCCGCCGTCCACCAGCGACTCGGCCAGCAGGCGGGTCTTGCCGTAGCTGTCGCGGCCCTTGACCACGATTTCATCGAGTGCCAGCACCGCATCGCTGCCGCCCAGGCCCTTGAGGGTGGTGAGGAGGCCGCTGACGATCTTGCGAAACGGACGGTCGCCCAGTTCGGCATCCTTGCCCACGCCCACCAGCAAAACGCGCTCGGCTTTAAGGTTGGGCAGGCTCTGCAGCAACAGGCTCTGACCGACCTTGCCGGCCACGTCACCGCGCTTGAGCACTGCGCTGATAGCGCCGCCGCTCAGTTCGTCCAGTTGCTTGGCGGCGACGCCGAGTGTGCGGCCTTCGCCGACAGCGACCACGAGGGTGGCGGTTTTCAACGTTTCGGGGCTAACGCTTTTTACAACCAATTCCATTTTCGGGTCCCTTATCAAGGTCTGTGAGCCGGGAGCTTGTACTCCGGCTTTAAAGCTCGGCAGCGTTGTAAACCGCCAGCGACAAAGGCCGCAGTTTGAACCTCGCCAGCGGAGCCTGACAACCCTTGGCGCACGCTTTGTGCGTGCGCATGAGTAAGCTCCGTGACAGGCGCGGTCAATCACAGGATAATGCGCCATCTTTTTAGCCGGCCCGTGGTAAACGGGTCGACTCGGTATGCTTGCTTGTTTGGCCGCCTTAGCCTGACAACCCTGGAGTGTCTGGTTTGATTGTCTTCCGTTATCTGTCCCGCGAAGTCCTGTTGACCCTGAGTGCCGTGAGTGCGGTGTTGCTGGTCATCATCATGAGTGGTCGTTTCGTCAAGTTCCTGGCCCAAGCCGCCGCTGGCGCCCTGGATCCGGGCTCACTGTTCCTGATCATGGGCTACCGGATGCCCGGCATGCTGCAGTTGATCCTGCCGCTTGGCCTGTTTCTCGGCATATTGCTGGCCTATGGCCGGCTGTACCTGGAAAGCGAGATGACCGTGCTGTCGGCCACCGGCATGAGCCAGCAGCGCCTGCTGGCCATGACCATGGTGCCTGCCGCCGGCGTTGCCCTGGTGGTGGCCTGGTTGAGCATGAGCCTGGCGCCCCAGGGGGCTATGCAGTTCCAACTGCTGCTGAACAAGCAGGATGCGATGACTGAGTTCGACACCCTCGAGCCCGGTCGCTTCCAGTCGCTCAGCGACGGTTCGCGGGTGACCTACACCGAAACCATGACCGACGACCGCTCCAACCTTGGCGGCGTGTTCATCTCCCAGAAGAACCTCGGTCAGAACCAGAAGGATCGGGGTATTTCGATTCTGGTGGCCGACAGCGGGCGCCAGGAAATCCGTCCCGATGGCAATCGCTACCTGATCCTGGAAAACGGCTACCGCTACGACGGCAGCCCTGGCCTGGCGGATTATCGGGCGATCAAGTACGACACCTACGGCGTCATGCTGCCCAAGGCCGAGATCAGTGACGAGGTCACCGACCGCGACGCACTGCCCACCTCATCGCTCTTCGGCAGCCCGGAGTTGCGCTCCATCGCCGAGTTGCAATGGCGCCTGTCCCTGCCGCTGCTGGTGTTTATCGTGACCCTGATGGCCGTGCCGCTGTCACGCGTCAACCCGCGCCAGGGGCGCTTCCTCAAGTTGCTGCCGGCGATCCTGTTGTACATGGCCTACCTGACCATCCTGATTTCCGCCCGTGGTTCCCTGGAGAAGGGCAAGTTGCCGCCGGCCCTGGGCCTGTGGTGGGTGCACGGGGTTTTCCTGATGATCGGCCTGGGGCTGCTCTACTGGGAACCTATCCGTTTGAAAATGAAGAGCCGTCGTGGCCTGAAGGAGTTGGCCCGTGGCTAAGCTTGATCGCTACATCGGCATTAGCGTACTGATCGCCATCCTTGCGGTACTGGGCATCATCCTCGGCCTGGCCTTGTTGTTCGCCTTCATTGATGAAGTGGGCAACGTTACTGACACTTACACAGTCACGGACGTGCTGAGCTACGTCGCACTGACCGCGCCGCGTCGTCTCTACGACATGATGCCAATGGCCGCGCTGATTGGTTGCCTGATCGGCCTGGGTACCCTGGCCAGCAACAGCGAGCTGACCATCATGCGCGCCGCCGGGGTGTCTATCGGCCGTATCGTCTGGGCGGTGATGAAGCCGATGCTGCTGCTGATGGCGTGCAGCGTGCTGATCGGTGAGTACGTCGCGCCACCGGCCGAAGCCACCGCCCAGGCCAATCGCGCCCTGGCCCAGGGTTCGGGCGATGCGCAAAGCGCCAAGCATGGCCTGTGGCACCGCCAAGGTGACGAGTTCATTCACATCAACGCCGTGCAGCCGGGTGGCCTGTTGATCGGGGTGACCCGCTACACCTTCGACAAAGAACGGCACATGCTGTCGTCCAGCTTCGCCAAGCGCGCGCAGTACAGTGGCGAGCAATGGCAACTGAGCGACGTCACCACCACGCACTTCCGTAACGTGGGCCAGGGCACCCAGTCCAGCACCGAAGTGGTCAACGTGCCGACCGAACAGTGGGATATCGCCCTCAAGCCGGAATTGCTCAATACCGTGGTCATGGTGCCGGAAGCCCTGCCGATCTCCGGTTTGTGGAGCTATATCCACTACCTCAAGGAGCAGGGTTTGAACAATGGCCGCTACTGGCTGGCGTTCTGGGTGAAAGTCTTGCAGCCGGTGGTTACCGCCGCCTTGGTGTTGATGGCGATCTCCTTCATTTTCGGGCCATTGCGCTCCGTGACCCTGGGCCAACGGGTATTTACCGGCGTGCTGGTGGGCTTCACCTTCCGCATCGCCCAGGACTTGCTTGGGCCGTCGAGCCTGGTATTCGGCTTCTCGCCGCTGTTTGCGGTGCTGGTGCCTACGGCCATCTGTGCCGTGGCTGGGTTCTGGCTGCTGCGCCGGGCGGGTTGAAGCCGCGCTCGCAAAAGTCTGCGAAACGCCGCGTTTATCCAGAATAAGCGCGTTATCGTTGGCGATTTTCGCGAGCAAGCTCGCTCCTACAGTCTTAAGCCCCATTAAAGTGGGGCTTTTTTGTATTGGTCAGCAAAGATGACGTCTGGCCTGAGCATCAGGTACAATTCCCGGCTATTTTTCAGCGGGCAATCTGCCTGCAGCCTTTTTGAGTGTTGATCCGTGAGTGATTTGAGTCATATCCGCAATTTCTCCATCATCGCCCACATTGACCATGGCAAGTCGACGCTGGCCGATCGATTTATCCAGATGTGCGGCGGCCTTGCCGAGCGTGAAATGGAAGCCCAGGTACTGGATTCCATGGACCTCGAACGCGAGCGCGGGATCACCATCAAGGCCCACAGCGTCACGCTGTACTACAAGGCCAAAGACGGCATCACTTACCAACTGAACTTCATTGACACCCCTGGCCACGTTGACTTCACCTACGAAGTCAGCCGTTCGCTGGCGGCCTGTGAAGGTGCGTTGCTGGTGGTCGATGCCGGCCAGGGCGTCGAGGCGCAGTCGGTTGCCAACTGCTACACCGCGATCGAGCAGGGCCTGGAAGTCATGCCCGTGCTCAACAAGATCGACCTGCCCCAGGCCGAGCCTGAGCGCGTCAAGGAAGAGATCGAGAAGATCATCGGCATCGATGCCACCGACGCCGTCACCTGCAGCGCCAAGACCGGCCTGGGTGTCGACGAAGTGCTCGAACGCCTGGTGCACACCATTCCCGCGCCGACCGGCAACTACGAAGATCCGCTGCAAGCGTTGATCATCGACTCCTGGTTCGACAACTACCTGGGCGTTGTGTCCCTGGTGCGCGTGCGCCATGGCCGTGTGAAGAAGGGCGACAAGATCCTGGTCAAGTCCACCGGCAAGATCCACCTGGTGGACAGCGTCGGTGTATTCAACCCCAAGCACACCGCTACCGTTGATCTGAAAGCCGGTGAAGTAGGCTTCATCATCGCCGGCATCAAGGACATTCATGGTGCGCCAGTAGGTGACACCCTGACCTTGAGCTCCACGCCAGACGTCGACGTGCTGCCCGGCTTCAAGCGCATCCAGCCACAGGTCTACGCCGGCCTGTTCCCGGTCAGCTCCGATGACTTCGAAGATTTCCGCGAAGCCCTGCAAAAACTGACCCTCAACGACTCGTCGTTGCAGTACACCCCGGAAAGCTCCGACGCCCTGGGCTTCGGCTTCCGTTGCGGGTTCCTGGGCATGCTGCACATGGAGATCATCCAGGAGCGCCTTGAGCGCGAATACGACCTGGACCTGATCACCACCGCGCCAACCGTTATTTTTGAGTTGCTGCTCAAAACCGGTGAAACGATTTACGTCGACAACCCCTCCAAGCTTCCGGACCTGTCGGCCATCGAAGACATGCGCGAGCCGATCGTGCGGGCCAATATCCTGGTACCGCAGGAACACTTGGGCAACGTCATTACACTGTGTATCGAAAAGCGTGGTGTGCAGCGCGACATGCTGTTCCTCGGTACTCAGGTACAAGTGACCTACGATATGCCGATGAACGAAGTGGTCCTGGACTTCTTCGACCGTCTCAAGTCCACCAGTCGCGGCTATGCTTCGCTGGACTACCATTTCGATCGTTACCAATCGGCTAATCTGGTGAAACTGGATGTGCTGATCAACGGCGACAAGGTAGATGCCCTGGCACTGATCGTGCACAAGGACAACGCGCATTACAAAGGTCGCCAACTGACCGAGAAGATGAAAGAACTGATTCCGCGCCAGATGTTCGACGTCGCGATCCAGGCCGCCATCGGCGGGCAGATCATTGCACGGACTTCCGTCAAGGCTCTCAGAAAGAACGTACTGGCCAAATGCTACGGCGGTGACGTAAGCCGTAAGCGCAAACTGCTTGAGAAGCAAAAGGCCGGTAAAAAACGCATGAAGCAAGTAGGCAACGTGGAAGTTCCACAAGAAGCCTTCCTTGCGGTGCTCAGGTTGGATAGTTAGGTCCTATGTCACTAAATTTCCCGCTGTTGCTGGTCATTGCCGTTGCCGTCTGTGGTCTCCTGGCGTTGCTCGATCTGGTGTTCTTCGCCCCGCGTCGTCGGGCGGCCATCGCTTCCTATCAGGGCAGCGTCAGCCAGCCCGATGCGGTGGTGGTCGAGAAGCTGAACAAAGAGCCCTTGCTGGTTGAGTACGGCAAGTCGTTCTTCCCGGTGTTGTTCATCGTGCTGGTGTTGCGCTCGTTTCTGGTAGAGCCGTTCCAGATCCCTTCGGGGTCGATGAAACCGACCCTGGATGTGGGCGACTTCATCCTGGTGAACAAGTTTTCCTACGGCATTCGCCTGCCGGTGATCGACAAGAAAGTCATCCCCGTGGGTGACCCGCAGCGCGGTGATGTGATGGTGTTCCGCTACCCAAGCGACCCGAACGTCAACTACATCAAACGTGTGGTCGGCCTGCCGGGCGACGTGGTGCGCTACACCAGCGACAAGCGCCTGTTCATCAACGGTGAGTCGGTGGCCGAGAAGCTGCTGGGCGCCGAGCCGAATACCTTGGGCAGCGCCGAGCTGTACCAGGAAAAACTCGGCGCGGTGGAGCACCAAATCCGCAAGGAAATGAGCCGCTACCGCGCGATGCCGGATGGCCAGTGGAAAGTGCCTGCCGGGCACTACTTCATGATGGGCGACAACCGCGACAACTCCAACGACAGCCGCTACTGGGATGACCCCAACATTCCCAAGGATCTGCTGGGCATGGTGCCGGACGAGAACATTGTCGGCAAAGCCTTCGCGGTCTGGATGAGTTGGCCGGAACCCAAGCTCAGCCACCTGCCGAACTTCTCGCGGGTCGGGCTGATCAAGTAATACAAGCGGCGCTGTGAACACAGCGCCGAATGCTTTTCTGGGGCTTGGACATTTTCCGATGCCCGGTACCCATCAGGATTTGAATTTGAACACTGCGTCAATCGTCGATGGCCGCCGGTGCCATCAACTAGATATGGATAAACCGTGACCGTTTCTCTAAGTCGTCTCGAGCGTCAGCTCGGCTACACCTTCAAGGACCAGGAATTGATGGTCCTTGCCCTCACACACCGCAGCTTTGCAGGGCGCAATAACGAGCGCCTGGAATTCCTCGGTGACGCTATCCTCAATTTCGCCGCCGGTGAGGCGCTGTTCGAGCGCTTCCCCCAAGCGCGAGAAGGCCAGCTGTCGCGCCTGCGCGCACGCCTTGTGAAAGGCGAGACCCTGGCCGTGCTCGCCCGAGGCTTTGGCCTGGGCGAGTACCTGCGGCTGGGTTCCGGTGAGTTGAAAAGCGGCGGTTTCCGTCGCGAGTCAATCCTGGCTGATGCCCTGGAAGCCTTGATCGGTGCGATCTACCTCGATGCAGGCATGGAGACGGCCAAGGAGCGCGTTGTCGCCTGGCTGGCCTCGGAAATCGAAAGCCTGACGCTGGTAGATACCAACAAGGATCCCAAGACCCGCCTGCAAGAGTACCTGCAGTCCCGCGGTTGCGAACTGCCACGCTACGAAGTGGTGGATATCCAGGGCGAGCCCCATTGCCGGGTGTTCTTCGTGGAATGTGAAATCACTTTATTGAACGAAAAAAGCCGAGGTCAGGGTGTGAGCCGTCGTATTGCCGAACAGGTAGCGGCCGCTGCAGCACTGATTGCCCTGGGCGTGGAGAATGGCCATGACTGATTCAACCGCAACACGCTGTGGCTATGTTGCCATCGTCGGCCGCCCGAACGTGGGCAAGTCCACGCTGCTCAACCACATCCTCGGCCAGAAGCTCGCGATCACCTCGCGCAAGCCCCAGACCACCCGCCACAACATGCTGGGCATCAAGACCGAAGGCAACGTGCAAGCGGTGTATGTCGATACCCCTGGCATGCACAAAGGTGGCGAGAAAGCCCTGAACCGCTACATGAACAAGACCGCCTCGGCCGCGTTGAAAGACGTCGACGTGGTGATCTTCGTGGTCGACCGCACCAAGTGGACCGACGAAGACCAGATGGTCCTCGAGCGTGTGCAATACGTGACCGGCCCGTTGATCGTCGCGCTGAACAAGACCGACCGTATCGAAGACAAAGCCGAGCTGATGCCGCACCTGACCTGGTTGCAGGAGCAACTGCCGAACGCCCAGATCATGCCGATCTCAGCCCAGCACGGCCACAACCTCGAAGCCCTGGAGCGCGTGATCGCCGGTTACCTGCCGGAAAACGAGCACTTCTTCCCGGAAGACCAGATCACCGACCGCAGCAGCCGTTTCCTTGCCGCTGAACTGGTGCGTGAGAAAATCATGCGCCAGATGGGCGCCGAGCTGCCGTACCAGATCACCGTCGAAATCGAAGAGTTCAAGCAGCAGGGCAAGACCTTGCATATCCATGCGCTGATCCTCGTCGAACGTGACGGCCAGAAGAAAATCATCATTGGCGACAAGGGCGAGCGTATCAAGCGCATCGGCACCGAAGCGCGCAAAGATATGGAGTTGCTGTTCGACTCCAAGATCATGCTCAACCTGTGGGTGAAGGTGAAGGGTGGCTGGTCCGATGATGAGCGTGCGTTGCGCTCCCTGGGCTACGGCGACCTGTAACGGGTTGCACAGTGACTGGCAGGCTTGCTGTGGCGAGGGAGCTTGCTCCCGCTGGGCCGCGGAGCGGCCCCAACAAGGTCGACGAGGTTTTTCAGGTATAACTCGGTGGCTGCTAGAGGGGCTGCTTCGCAGCCCAGCGGGAGCAAGCTCCCTCGCCACACAAGCGCTCTCCTTCTTTAGAGATTCCCCGTCTCATGTCGCAATCCCCAACCCCCAGCCAACCCGCCTACGTCCTGCACAGCCGCGCCTACCGCGAAACCAGTGCGCTGGTGGACTTCCTCACGCCCCAAGGCCGCCTGCGCGCGGTATTGCGCAGCGCGCGGGGCAAGGCGGGCACCTTGGCGCGGCCGTTCGTGGCGCTGGACGTGGAGTTTCGCGGCAAGGGCGAGCTGAAAAACGTCGGCCGCCTGGAAAGCGTTGGCACCTCGGCCTGGCTGAATGGCGATGCGCTGTTCAGCGGCCTTTACCTCAATGAGCTGCTGATTCGCCTGCTGCCCGCCGAAGACCCGCACCCGGCAGTCTTTGATCACTACGCTGCCACCTTGCTGGCCCTCGCTGAAGGCCGTCCGCTGGAACCGCTGCTGCGCGCTTTCGAATGGCGTTTGCTCGACGACCTTGGCTACGGCTTCGAACTGGCCAACGACTTGCACGGAGAGCCCATCGCCGCCGATGGCATGTATCGCCTGCAAGTCGATGCGGGGCTTGAGCGCGTGTACCTGCTGCAGCCCGGCCTGTTTCAGGGCACCGAACTGCTGGCCATGAGTGAAGCCGACTGGCACGCTCCCGGTGCGCTGTCCGCCGCCAAGCGCCTGATGCGCCAGGCCCTGGCCGTGCACCTGGGCGGGCGGCCGCTGGTCAGTCGCGAGTTGTTTCGAAAGCCCTGACATCCCCGTGTATGCTGTGCACCGATTCTTTCCCTTTTCAGGAGCGCTTCCGTGACCACCAGCAATCGCATTCTTCTTGGCGTCAACATCGACCACGTCGCCACCCTGCGCCAGGCCCGGGGCACCCGTTACCCTGACCCGGTCAAGGCCGCGCTGGACGCCGAAGAAGCGGGCGCCGACGGCATCACCGTGCACCTGCGCGAAGACCGCCGTCACATCCAGGAGCGCGATGTGCTGCTGCTCAAGGACGTGCTGCAAACCCGCATGAACTTCGAAATGGGCGTCACCGAAGAAATGATGACGTTCGCCGAGCGCATTCGCCCGGCGCATATCTGCCTGGTACCGGAAACTCGCCAGGAGCTGACCACCGAAGGCGGCCTCGACGTCGCCGGCCAGGAAGCGCGGATCAAGGCCGCGGTGGAGCGCCTGTCGCGGATCGGCAGCGAAGTCTCGCTGTTTATCGACGCCGACGAACGCCAGATCGAAGCCTCCCGCCGTGTTGGCGCCCCGGCGATCGAGTTGCACACTGGCCGTTATGCCGATGCCACCACGCCGACCGAAGTGGCCGACGAACTGCAACGCATCATCGACGGCGTGAACTGCGGGCTCAACGAAGGCTTGATCGTCAATGCCGGCCATGGCTTGCATTACCACAACGTCGAAGCCGTGGCTGCGATCAAGGGCATCAACGAACTGAACATCGGCCATGCGCTGGTCGCGCACGCGCTTTTCGTCGGTTTCAAAGGCGCCGTGGCCGAGATGAAAGCCCTGATTCTGGCCGCTGCCAAGCACTGATAAACAATGAAGATCATTGTGGGAGCTGGCTTGCCTGCGATAGCGGAGTGTCAGTTGACGCATTCGTAGCTGGCCCACTGCAATCGCAGGCAAGCCAGCTCCCACATGATGAGTCGTCGGCGTTTTTGGCATGCGGCAATGCGAAGCCTTACTGTTTAGCCGACGCAGGTGTATCGTATCAGCCCTTTGCGGGCCCTTGGCCTGCGGCAGATACGCGAGGTTGTTGTGTCCCGATCCTTTTCCCGTCGACAAATCCTGGGTGGTCTTGCTGGCCTGGCCGTAGTAGGCGTCGGTGCCGGCGGTGGCTACCGCTACTGGCTGGGGAAAGTCGCTGAGTCCGAGGCGGGGCACGATTACGAGCTGATCGCCGCGCCTCTGGACGTAGAGTTGGTGCCGGGGCACAAGACCCAGGCCTGGGCGTTCGGCCCATCGGCGCCGGGCACCGAGTTGCGGGTGCGCCAAGGCGAATGGCTGCGGGTGCGCTTTATCAACCATCTGCCAGTCGCCACTACCATCCACTGGCACGGCATCCGCCTGCCGCTGGAAATGGACGGCGTGCCCTACGTCTCGCAATTGCCGGTGCTGCCTGGCGAATACTTCGACTATAAATTCCGCGTACCCGATGCCGGCAGCTACTGGTATCACCCTCACGTGAGCAGCAGCGAAGAACTCGGCCGTGGCCTGGTCGGCCCGTTGATCGTGGAAGAGCGCGAACCCACCGGTTTCAAGTACGAACGCACCTTGAGCCTGAAGAACTGGCACATCGACGAAGAGGGCGCGTTTGTCGAGTTCAGCATCCCCCGTGAAGCGGCGCGTGGCGGCACGGCCGGGCGCCTGTCGAGCATCAATGGGGTGCCCCAGGCGGTCATCGACCTGCCGGCTGGGCAAATCACCCGCGTGCGCCTGCTCAACCTCGACAACACCCTGACTTATCGCCTCAATATTCCTGGCGTCGAAGCGCAGATCTACGCGTTGGACGGCAACCCCATCGAGCCGCGCCCGTTGGGCAAGGAATATTGGCTGGGCCCGGGCATGCGCATTTGCCTGGCGATCAAGGCGCCACCGGCGGGCGAAGAACTGTCGCTGCGCAACGGCCCGGTGCGCCTTGGCACCTTCCGCTCTGTCGCCAATACCGACGCGCCTACCGCATGGCCACCGGCATTGCCGGCCAACCCGGTTGCCGAGCCAGACCTGGCCAATGCCGAGAAACTCAACTTCAATTTCGAATGGGTCGGCTCAGTGTCGGTCAACGTCGAAAACGGCAAGCCGCCGAGCCTGTGGCAGATCAACGGCCAGGCCTGGGACATCACCGACAAGACCTGTGCCGACCGCCCGATTGCCAAGCTGGAGAAGGGCAAGAGCTACATTTTCGAATTGAAGAACATGACCCAATACCAGCACCCGATCCACCTGCACGGGATGAGCTTCAAGGTGCTTGCGTCCAACCGCCACAAGGTGATCCCGTATTTCACCGACACCTACCTGCTGGGCAAGAACGAACGCGCCCGCGTGGCCTTGGTGGCGGATAACCCAGGGGTGTGGATGTTCCATTGCCATGTGATCGACCACATGGAAACCGGCCTGATGGCCGCCATCGAGGTGGCGTGATGCGCCAGATTCGTCCCGCCGCGATTATCGACCGCAGCCGCGACCAGGACTTTATGCGCGAAGCCCTGGCGCTCGCCGCCCAAGGCGCTGCATTGGGCGAAGTGCCGGTGGGTGCGGTGCTGGTGCAGGACGGTGAAATCATCGGCCGCGGCTTCAACTGCCCCATCAGTGGCAACGACCCCAGTGCCCATGCCGAAATGGTCGCGATCCGCGCCGCTGCTCAGGCAATCAGCAACTATCGGCTGGTGGGCAGCACGCTGTACGTGACGCTGGAACCGTGCAGCATGTGCGCGGGTTTGATCGTGCATTCGCGGGTTGCGCGGGTGGTGTATGGCGCGTTGGAGCCGAAGGCGGGCATCGTGCAAAGCCAGGGGCAGTTTTTTACCCAGGGTTTTCTAAACCATCGGGTGTTGTTTGAGGGCGGGGTATTGGCCGAGGAGTGTGGGGCTGTCCTGAGCGAGTTCTTCAAAGCCCGACGAGCTAAACCGTGATGATCGTTCCCACGCTCTGCGTGGGAACGCAGCACAGGACGCTCTGCGTCCCAAAGCGTGACGTAGAGCGTCACAAGAGGCATTCCCACGCAGAGCGTGGGAACGATCATAGTGGTGTCATTTGCGCGCGATGATCACCGCCCGCATTGGCGCCGGCAGCCCTTCAATGGTCTTGCTGTGATCCTCAGGGTCCAGGAAATCACTCAGCGACTGATACTTCATCCACTGCGTTCCACGCTGCTCCTCAACCGTGGTCACGCTCACATCCACGCACCGCACGTCGCTGAACCCGGCCCGGCGCAGCCACAGCATCAACGCCGGCACCGACGGCAGGAACCACACGTTGCGCATCTGGGCGTAACGGTCTTCTGGCACCAGCACTTGTTGTTGGTCGCCTTCCACCACCAATGTTTCCAACACCAACTCGCCGCCCTTGACCAGGGTGTCCTTCAACGCCAGTAGATGCTCGATCGGCGAGCGGCGGTGGTAGAACACGCCCATGGAAAATACCGTGTCAAAGCCTTCCAGGTTCGCCGGCAAGTCTTCGAACGGGAACGGCAGGTGCCAGGCCTTGGGCTCGGACAAGTAGCGTTGCACCGCCTGGAACTGGCAGAAGAACAGCCAGTTGGGGTCCACGCCAATCACGCTGTCGGCCCCGGCGCCGAGCATGCGCCACATGTAGTAGCCGTTGCCGCAGCCCACGTCGAGGATGCGCTTGCCTTTGAGGTCCAGGTGCGGCGCCACCCGCGACCACTTCCAGTCCGAACGCCACTCGGTGTCCACATGCACGCCGAACAGATGGAACGGGCCTTTGCGCCAGGGGCTCAGGCCCATCAGCGCCGTGTGCATCTGTTCGCGGGTGGCGTTGTCGCAATCGGTGTCCAGCACCAGGCCGTTGAGCAAATCTACGCTGTTGGGCTGGATCTTCGGCAGTGCATCCAAGGCGCTCTGCCAGCGCTCCAGGTCGCCATGGCCTTTTTCCATCTTGCTATCGAGCTGCGCTTGCAGGCCCTGGGCCCACACGGCCAGGGGAGTGCCGACCAGATGGCGGGCGAGGGGGGACAAATCAATCATGGCAAGGCAATCAACGAGGCAAAGTTAAGACACTGGAACCACGGCACGACTTTCGAGAACCCGGCCGCCAGCAGGCGTTCGCGGTGTTCTTCGAGGCTGTCGGGCTTCATGACGTTTTCGATGGCGCTGCGCTTCTGGGCGATTTCCAGTTCGCTGTAGCCGTTGGCGCGTTTGAAGGCGATATGCAGGTCGGTCAGCAGCGCGTGCTCTTCAACATCGTTGAAGCGCAGCTTTTCCGAGAGGATCAACGCCCCGCCCGGCAGCAGCGCCTGGCGAATGCGCCCCAGCAACGCCAGGCGCTCCTGGGGGGCGATAAATTGCAGGGTGAAGTTCAGGGCCACCACCGAGGCGGGCTTGAATTGCAGGGCGAGGATGTCGCCCTCGATCACCTCCACCGGCAGCAACTCCTGGAACATCGAGTCCTGGCCATTGAGGTATTCGCGGCAGCGCTCGACCATCGCGGCGGAGTTATCCACGGCGATCACCCGGCAACCCTCGGTGCGTACATGGCGACGCAGGGCTTGGGTCACGGCGCCCAGGGAAGAGCCCAGGTCATACAGCACGCTACCCGGTTGGGCAAATTGCGCGGCCAGCACGCCGAGGTTCTCGACGATGGTGGGGTAGCCCGGCACCGAGCGCTTGATCATGTCCGGGAACACCCGCACCACATCCTCGTTAAAGGCGAAGTCCGGCACCTGGGGCAGGGGCTGGGCGAATAGGCGATCGGGTTCTTTGCTCACGGCTGTTCCGGCGACGGTGGGGGAAAGGCCGGCATTTTAGCCAAGTTGGCCCTCGGATGCGCGGGTTGTCTGATGGAAAGCCGAGGCGGTGATGCCCCACTGCCCGAGCCAGTAAGTGGCGATCAGCAAATACGGCGCTGCCTCGAACGCCAGCACAAACCGATTGATGCCGATCAGCGCGTCGGAAACCACAAACGACACCGCACCCGCCGCCGCCAGCCACGCTGAACGCTTGGGCACCTCGCTGCCCAGTCGCGCCAACGCACGCCAGAGCATGGCGCTGATCACCAGCGCGTAAACCACCACCGGTATCAGCAGTTCACCGAGGCCGTGGGAGATCAGGATGCTCAGCAAGATTGCGCCTATGCCGAGGGCCAGCACCAGCGGCAGCAGCGCCAAGCGCCGACAGTCACTGAAATAAGCTTTGAGATAGGCCAGGTGCGCGAACAGAAACGCGCCCAGGCCAAAGATAAACAGGTCGCCTGGCCAGGCGAGCAACACGTCGCCCACCAGGGAAAAAATCAACCCCAGGCTGATCCAGCGTCGATACTCGGTGGGCGGCGCGTCATGCAGCCAACCCAGCAGCGCCAGCACCGGCAGTGGCTTGACCAGCAGGCACAGCAGCGTCGCATGGGTCGCCAGGCCATAGACAAAGGTGCCGGCGCCCATCAAGGCAAGGATCAGCCATGGCATATCAGTTCACCGTAATGGCGCAGTCAAAGGTTTCGACAGGTTCGGCCTCCGGCTCCCAAGGTTGCTGGGATGTCAGGCGCAAACGCCCTTGCCCTGCGGCAAACGCCTGGAAGCGCCAGGTGGACTGGCCGCCCCCGCCGATCACGCCGGACTCGGTGCTGCTGTAGACCTCGGGGCTCAAGGCGCGCAACACGCCGCCCGCGGAGTCCTGGATGGCCCAGCGGTAACCGGTGGTGGGGTTGCTGGGCAGGGTGAGGATCAGGTTTTGCCCGTTTTTAAGCTGGAGCGGGCAGGCGCTCTGGTTGTCCACGCTGACGTTTTGCTTGGGGGCACTGGCGCATGCGGCCAGCAGGGCAAGGCTCAAGGGGAGAAACAGGCGGGCAGCGGTCATGAAGGCTCCGTTAATACACGACGAAGGGGGAGCATAACCGAAGATGAGACAAGGTGTGACAAGAGGGCGTGAGGTATGGCGGATGGCGCCATCGCGGGCAAGCCCGCTCCCACATTTGACCCGCGTTGTCATCAACAACGCCGATCCCTGTGGGAGCCGGGCTTGCCCGCGATAGGGCCAGTCCAGGCGCTAGAGATCTATCAGAAGAGCACCTTCGCCACATCCGCAAACCGCTTGGCAAAGTGCACCGTCATCCCTTCCTTCAAATAGTCCGGCAACTCTTCAAAGCTGCCACGGTTGGGCTCCGGCAAGATCAACTCGTGAATCTTCTGGCGCCGCGCCGCAATCACCTTCTCGCGCACCCCGCCAATCGGCAGTACATGCCCGGTCAAGGTCAGTTCGCCGGTCATCGCCACGCCTTTTTTCGGCGGTTGGTTGCGGGCCAGGGACAGCAACGCACTGGCCATGGTCACGCCGGCGCTCGGGCCGTCTTTCGGCGTGGCGCCTTCCGGCACGTGCAAGTGCACGAAGGCTTCGTCGAAGAACTTCGCATCGCCGCCAAACGACTTCAGGTTGGAACTGATGTAGCTGTAGGCGATTTCGGCGGACTCTTTCATCACTTCACCCAACTGCCCGGTGAGCTTGAAGCCGCGGTTGAGCGTGTGGATGCGCGTCGCTTCGATCGGCAAGGTGGCGCCGCCCATGCTGGTCCACGCCAGGCCGGTAATCACGCCGGTGCCGGACAGCACTTGCTCATTACGGAATACCGGCATGCCCAGGGAGCTTTCCAGGTCCTTGTTGCCGATCTTGATCACCGAGTCAGGCTCATCCAGCAGTTTTACCACCGCCTTGCGCACCAGCTTGCCTAGCTGTTTCTCCAACTGACGCACGCCGGCCTCTCGCGCATAACCGTCGATCAAGGCGCGCAAGGCACCGTCGGTGATGGTCAGGCTGTTTTTGGCCACGCCGGCTTTTTCCAACTGCTTGGGCCACAAGTGGCGCTTGGCGATGGCGACTTTTTCTTCGGTGATATAGCCCGACAGGCGAATCACTTCCATGCGGTCCAGCAACGGACCGGGGATTGAGTCCAGGGTGTTGGCGGTGCACACGAACAGCACTTTGGACAGGTCCAGGCGCAGGTCCAGGTAGTGGTCGAGGAATTCGACGTTCTGCTCCGGGTCCAGGGTTTCCAGCAGCGCCGACGCCGGGTCGCCCTGGAAGCTCTGGCCCATCTTGTCGATCTCGTCGAGCATAATCACCGGGTTCATCACTTCCACGTCTTTCAGCGCCTGCACCAGCTTGCCGGGCAGGGCGCCGATGTAGGTGCGCCGGTGGCCCTTGATCTCGGCCTCGTCGCGCATGCCGCCGACACTGAAGCGATAGAACGGCCGCCCCAGGGATTCGGCGATGGACTTGCCCACACTCGTCTTGCCCACGCCCGGCGGGCCTACCAGCAATACGATGGAGCCGGCGACTTCGCCTTTGTAGGCGCCCACGGCGAGGAATTCGAGGATGCGGCTCTTGATGTCATCCAGGCCCGCATGGTGCTTGTCGAGCACTTTGCGCGCGTGCTTGAGGTCGAGTTTGTCTTCACCGTACACGCCCCACGGCACCGAGGTGGCCCAGTCCAGGTAGTTGCGCGTGACGGCGTATTCCGGCGAACCGGTTTCCAGGATCGACAGTTTGTTCAGTTCTTCATCAATGCGTTTTTTCGCTTGCGCCGGCAGCACTTTGCCTTGCAGGCGCTGTTCGAACTGTTCGACGTCGGCGCTGCGATCGTCCTTGGTCAGGCCCAGCTCCTGCTGGATGACCTTGAGTTGTTCCTTGAGGAAGAACTCACGCTGGTGCTCGCCGATCTTGCGGTTCACTTCGGCGGAGAGTTCTTTTTGCAGACGCGCGACTTCTACCTCTTTGCGCAGCATCGGCAGCACTTTTTCCATGCGCTTGAGCATGGGCACACAGTCCAGCACTTCCTGCAGCTCATTACCTGTCGCCGAGGTGAGTGCCGCGGCAAAGTCGGTGAGCGGCGACGGGTCGTTGGGGCTGAAGCGGTTGAGGTAGTTCTTCAACTCTTCGCTGTACAGCGGGTTGAGGGGCAGCAGTTCCTTGATCGCATTGATCAGCGCCATGCCGTAGGCCTTGACCTCATCGGTCGGCTCGCTGGGCTGGTGCGGGTATTCGACTTCCACCAGGTAAGGTGGGCGGTGGTGCTTGAGCCAGGTCTTGATGCGCACGCGGGTCAGGCCCTGGGCGACGAACTGCAGCTTGCCGTTCTCGCGGCTGGCGTGGTGCACCTTCACCAGGGTGCCGTACAGCGGCAGGGCGGAGGTGTCGAAGTGCCGTGGGTCTTCGGGCGGCGTGTCCATGAAAAACAGCGCAAGGGAGTGGTGGTCGGATTTGCTCACCAGCTCCAGGGTTTCGGCCCAGGGTTCTTCATTGACGATCACCGGCAACACTTGGGCCGGGAAAAACGGCCGGTTGTGGATCGGGATGATGTAGACCTTGTCCGGCAGGTTTTGCCCAGGCAGGGCCAAGCCAGTATTGGACGAGGGGGCTTCAGCGTTTTCGGGGTCGGCGTAATCGTTGAGGTCGTAATCTGGAAATTCTTGCTGGTCGCTCATGGGGCACCTGCATCAGTAAGTATGCAGGTTAGATGGGGCGGGGTTGCGGTGGTTTCAATGGGGGGGCGTCGTTAGCAACAATTTGCATGAAATAACGGGAGAGTTGCGGTCAACGTACTTTACCCCTCCGCTTTTCGAACTGATCGTCAATAATGTGACGGCTAAACCCAGCTTTTATTGGGTTTACTTATCCTAAGTCCCAGCTAACCTGCTTAAATAAAATATCCGATAAAAAAGGATGTTTTTTTGACGCCGGTTAGCAGTCGGCAGGGACGCGTATGACACAAGGAAAGCACGGCCAAGAGCGACGAGCACGGCCCGAGGGCGCGGCCATGCATTGGCGCCACACGTTTCAGACCCGCATAGCCGGGGTGCTGGCGCTGTTGTTACTGGTGGTCGTGGCCGCCACCTATTTTGCCGTGAACGCTGCCACCACTCGGGCGGTGGAGAACCAGGCCGACGTACAGCTGAACACGGGGCGGCAGGTGTTCGAGCGCCTGCTGGACCTGCGCGGGCGGCGCTTGCAGTACGGGTTGGACTGGCTCACCGCCGATGGGCCGTTCAAGCAGGCGGTGGCCGGCGGCCGGACGCTGCCGATCCTGGAGGCCCTGGGCACCCATGGCACCGGGGTCAGTTCCAGCGAAGTGATGGTGCTGGGCCTGGATGACAGGGTCATGGTCAGCACCCTGCTGATGCAGACGCGCGGCCAGCTGTTCCCGTATGCCGATGCCTTGCGCAAGGCGCGGCGCAGCGGCCAGCAAATGTTGATCGTCGCCATGGCCGGGCGCCCCTATTTGCTGGTGCAAAAAGATGTGCTCGGGCCTGTGCCGATCGCACGCGTGGTCATGGGCTTTCCCATGGACACGCAATTCGCCCATGAACTGCGCTCCATGAGCAATCTGGAGGTGTCGTTCCTCAGTGTGCAGGACGGCCATCTCGGTCAGCTGTTCACCACCCACCCTGGCAATTGGCGCCCAAGCATCATCAGCCTCTTGCATGGCACGCAGGTCGATCCTGAGGCGAAGATCCAGCTGTTCCATGGTCAGCGTGTGCTCAGCCAGGTGTTGCCCTTGGCCAACAGCGGCGAAGGCGATGAAGTGCGCGTGTTGCTGCAAAGCCCGCTGGACCATGCGCTGGAATCCTTCGCGCCGCTGGACCGGCAGTTCATGGGGATTGCCCTGGCGGTGCTGCTGGTCTCGCTGGCGGTGGCATTATTCCTGGCGCGGCGAGTGTCACGCCCCCTCAATGCGCTGGTGCAAGCCGCTGAACGGATCGGGGCCGGTGACTACCGCACCCCGGTGCGGGTGCGCAGCCACGACGAGTTCGGCCTGCTGGCGCGTGCGTTCAATGCCATGCAAAGCGGCATCGCCCTGCGCGAGCGGCAACTGGCCCACAATGCCTTGCATGACCCGCTCACCGGCCTGCCCAACCGCGCCCTGGCCATGGAGCGCCTGGGCAGCGCGATCAGCGCACGGCGGCCGGTGGTGTTGCTGTACGTGGGGATTGAAAACTACCGGGTCATCAACGAAGGGTTTGGCCCCGAAGGTGTCGAGCACATGTTGTGCGAGGCCAGCCGCTGCTTGTCCAGCAGCCTGTTGGCCAGCGACACCGCAGCACGCATCGCCGGCAGTGAGTTTCTGTTGTTGCTGGAAAACACCGAGATCGACTCAGCCGTGGCCCGCGCCGACCAGTTGCATGGGGCGTTGACCGAACCCCTGCGCATCGGCAATGACGAAGTGCGCCATGAAGTGAGCATCGGCATCGCCGCGTACCCTGCTGATGGGCAGCAGGTGGAAGAGTTGATCAACCGCGCGGCCATCGCCCGGCACGACGCGGCCAACCTGCCGGGGCATTTGCAGATCTACCAACCGGACCGCGACCTCGCCCACCAACGCCAGATCACCCTGATTCGCGACTTGCGCCGCGCCGTGATCGAAGGCGAGTTGTTCCTGTGCTACCAACCCAAGCTCGACCTGCGGCACGGGCACGTGGGCCAGGCCGAAGCCTTGCTGCGTTGGCAGCACCCGACGCTGGGGCAAGTGGCCCCCGGGGAGTTCATTCCCCTGGCCGAACGCACCGGCAGCATGAGCGCGCTAACGCTGTGGGTGATCGAGGAAGCCATCCGCCAGATTGCCGAATGGGCGCAGCGTGGGCTGGTTATCCAGCTGTCGGTGAATATCTCCGTGAACGACTTGGCGGATGATGACTTGGCGATTCGCGTCACTGCGCTATTGGCCCAATACCACGTGGACGCCGAGCATTTGATTTTTGAAATCACCGAGAGCGCCATCATGCACAACCCGCAGCAGGCCCTCAGCGTGCTGGAGCAGCTGCGCAATTGCGGAATCAGCCTGTCGGTGGATGATTTCGGCACCGGCTACTCGTCCCTCGCCCAATTGCAGCGCCTACCGGTGCAAGAGCTGAAGATCGACCAGTCCTTTGTGCGCAACCTCGACAGCACCAGCGGCGACGGCGTGATCGTGCGTTCCACCATCGAGATGAGTCATAGCCTGGGGCTCAAGGTGGTGGCCGAGGGCGTGGAGTTCGAGCACAGCCTCACCTTGCTCAAACGCTGGAACTGCGACACGGCCCAAGGCTACCTGATCAGCCGGCCGCTCAATGCCTTGGCGTTCGAGCGGTGGATGCGGCGTGAGCAGGTGCCAACCTAGACAGTTTGACTGTGGCGAGGGAGCTTGCTCCCGCTGGAGTGCGAAGCGCTCCCAGGATTTTCGGGCCGCTGCGCAGCCCAGCGGGAGCAAGCTCCCTCGCCACAGGGGGGCTACTTTGGCAGCGTTCAAGCGACCAGGGTTTGCAATCGCACCCACAACCTCTGGACATGCTGATGCTCGGTGCCCAGCGCGCCGATGGACACCCTCACCATCCAGCGCTCATCGAGGATGGCGGGGGTGACGTAGGCATCGCCTGACTGGTTGAGTTTTTCTGCCCAGGCTCGCGTGTGATGGTCCAGTGCCTGGCCTTCCAAACCCGGCGGTTCATGGCGAATGCACAGGGTTTGCAAGGCGGGCGTGGCCACCAGTGTCCAGTGCTCAGTGGCTTCGATCTGCTCTGCCAGCCAGCGCGCATTGGCCAGGTCTCGCCGCAACCGCGCTTGCAGGCCGCTGACGCCTTGCTCGCGTATCAGGAACCACAACTTCAAGGCGCGGAAACGGCTGCCCAGAGAGATCCGCCAGTCACGGTAGTTTCGCACTTGGCCGTCTGCGCTGGACTGCAGGTAACTCGGGTTGGTGGTCATGATGCGAATCAAATGCTCGGGGTCGCGCACGAAGTACACCGAGCAATCGAAGGCCGCGCCCAGCCATTTGTGCGGGTTGAGCACTAGGGAGTCAGCCTTTTCGATGCCATCCCACAAGGCCCGGCATTCTGGCAGGATCATCGCGGCGCCAGCCATGGCCGAGTCTACATGCAGCCACAGGCCGTGGCGTTGGGTCAGGTCGCCAATGGCCGCCAGAGGGTCGATCGCCATGGCGGCCGTGGTGCCGGTGGTGGCAATCACCACGCAGGGCGTGTTGCCGGCGGCCAGGTCCTGTTCGATGGCGTGCGCCAGTGCCTGGGGCGACATTGCATTGTGTGCATCGGTGGCGATGGTGCGGATATGGTTCTGGCCGAATCCGGCCAGGATCGCCGCCTTGTTGACCGAGCTGTGGGCATGGGCTGAGGTGTAGACGATCAGGGGCGCGCCGCTGTTTTGCAGGCCGTTGTGCATCAGCGCGTAATCGGAGCTGCGTTCCCGGGCGCTGATAAGCGCCACCAGCGTGGACGTGGACGCAGAGTCCTGGATCACACCGCTCCACGTGCTGCCCAGGCCGAGCATGTCGCGCAGCCAATCGGTGGTGACTTCCTCGATTTCGGTGAGGGCCGGGCTGGATTGCCAGGACAACCCAATCACACCCAGGCCGGTGCTCAGGCAATCGCCCAGCACTGAGGACAGTTCCACATTGGAAGGGAAGAACCCGAAGAAACTGGGATGCTGCCAATGCAGCAAGCCGGGCATGATCAGTTTTTCGACATCGCCCATGATCTGTTCGAACGGTTCGGCGGTTTCAGGCGGGCTGACCGGCAGGGCGGCTTTGATCTCGCCAGGTTGGGTGGTGGGCTGCACGCCGCGTTGTTCGATGTTCTGTCGGTAGTCTGCAATCAGGTCGATCATGGCATAGCCATGTTGGCGGAATTCTTCGGGGGTCATAGATAAACGTCCATGTGCACGAGCAATAAAAGTATTAGCACCAGAAGTAAAACGGTTCGCCGGGGGTATAGCCGATAAACGACTGCATGCTGACGCGTTTTCCCGAATCGAACCCGCAGATGGCGTGGGGGCGGCGGGTATTGATGAGCACCAATTCGTTCTGGCGTGGGCGGATGCGCAGCGGTTTTTGTAAACACTGTTCGGGCAGTTGGGCACCCTCGAAGCGCTTGACCTCGTCATAGCTAAAGGCTTGGGTATCCCAGATGATCAACTCGCCCCCCGAAGGCGGTGTTTGCAGGTAGATATTGGCGCTGAATTGATGCTGCAGGTCAGCGATTGTGCGGGGCAGGCAATCCACATGGGGCACCGTTTCCGAGAGGTGCGCCGTCTCCGGGAACATGACGCGGATGATCCCGCAAAACATCGGTCGGCCCTGGAACGCAGCGGCTGTTGCACCTTGCGGCCAGAGCGCCTGGAACTGTTCCATCAGCTGTTGAATGGGCGGCGTTTGCGGCGCACAGAGGCTGCCGATAAGGCCGCGCATACGGGCCGCGTCTGCATAATATTTTTCTTGGGCGTCACCGCCGGCGGCCTTGCCGTACGTGGAGTTGAACGGCGTGCCCCAGCGATGCACACCGTAGAAGTGCTGAACGACGCGCCCCTCTTCGTAGGTTTCATGGCCGTAGTGTTCCAGGGTGGCGGTCTCGTCGATGGCCTGAATCAACCGTGCGCTGGTGGTTGCGTTGGCAAATTCAGGTACCCGAATGGCAAGCACTTCACCACTGATGAGTTTTTTCAAACTGGCAGTATTGAGGTGTTCAAGCTCCAGAATTTTTGTGGGGGTGGAAAGCATCGGTTTTGTAGCGACATGGTCCGTCATGCAGTGAAGCTCCCTTTAAAGTTTTATCCGTACGCCTTTTGTATTACGCAGGGCGTGCGCACTAAATTAGTTTTAAAGGGCTGAGGGGAAACGCTGGGGCATTTTCGGCAGGCAAAAAAAAGCGGCTGCCCATTCGGGCCGCCGCTTTTTTGTACCGCCAGCGTTGCTTAATCCGGCAGTTTGAACGCCATCACATAGTCACCCTGCTTGGTCCCCAGGGAACCGTGACCGCCCGCCATGACCAGCACGTATTGCTTGCCGTCCTTGCCGGTGTAGGTCATCGGGGTGGTTTGCGCGCCTGCAGGCAGGCGGCCTTCCCACAGTTGCTTGCCGTTTTTCACGTCATAGGCACGCAGGTACTGGTCCAGGGTGCCGCTGAGGAACGCGACGCCACCGGCGGTGGTGAACGTACCGCCCAGGCTAGGCACGCCCATGGTCAGTGGGATTGGAACCGGCGAGCTGTCACGCACGGTGCCGTTCTTGTGCATCCAGATGGTCTGGTGGGTGGTCAGGTCGACCGCCGCCACGTAGCCCCAGGCCGGTGCCTGGCACGGCAGGCCCATCGGCGACAGCAGTGCTTCAAGGATCACACCATACGGGGCGCCTTTGTTCGGCTGCACGCCTTCGGTTTCGCTGACGCGTGGGCCTTGCTTGGCAATGTCGGCAGCCGGGATCAGCTTCGATTTGAACGCCATGTAGCTTGGGTTCACGAAGGCGATCTGGCGCACCGGGTCAACCGAGATGCCGCCCCAGTCGAACACGCCGAAGTTGCCTGGGTACACGATCGAACCTTGCAGGGACGGCGGTGTGAACGGGCCGTCGTAGCGCATGGATTTGAAGTCGATCCGGCACAGCATCTGGTCGAACGGTGTCACGCCCCACATGTCGCGTTCTTTCAACGGCGGCGGCATGAAGTTCAGGTCGGACTTGGGTTGGGTAGGGGAGGTGCGGTCGCCCGCCACTGCGCCCTGTGGCACCGGGATTTCATTGACGGGCACCACTGGCTGGCCAGTGGCGCGGTCCAGCACGTAGATGCTGCCTTGCTTGGTCGACGCCATCACTGCCTGCTTCACGCCCGCAGCGGTCTTGATGTCGATCAGCGAAGGCTGGCCGCCCACGTCCATGTCCCACAGGTCGTGGTGGGTGAACTGGAAGGTCCACTTCACATGGCCGGTGTCGATGTCCAGGGCGGTCAGGCCCGCGGCGTACTTCTCGGACTCATCGGTACGGTCGCCGCCGTACTGGTCGGGCATCTGGTTGCCCATCGGCAGGTAGAGCATGCCGAGTTTTTCATCCACGGCGAACATGGACCACATGTTCGGCGAGTTGCGGGTGTAGGTCTTGCCCTCGGCCAACGGGGTGGTGTCGTCCGGGTTGCCGCTGTCCCAGTTCCACACCAGCTTGCCGGTGTGCACGTCGAACGCGCGGATCACGCCGCTTGGCTCGTCGATGGAAACGTTGTCGGTCACGTGACCGCCGATCACGACCAGGTTCTTGGTCACGGCCGGTGGCGACGTGGAGTAGTAACCGCCTGGGGCGAAGCTGCCGATGTTGGCACGCAGGTCGACCTGACCTTTGTCACCGAAGTCTTCGCACATCTTGCCGGTGTCGGCGTTCAGGGCGATCAGACGGGTGTCGGCAGTCGGCACGAAGATACGTTTCGGGCAGGCATTCGGTGCGGCGGCCGGGCTGGCAGTGCCAGTCGGGCTCTGCTCGGAAGCGTAGGCGGCGTCATCGTGGTACGACACGCCACGGCAAGTCATGTGCGCCCAACCTTTGAAGCTCTCAGCACCCTGGGTGGTGATCTTCGGGTCGAAACGCCAGATTTCCTTGCCGGTATCCGGGTCCAGGGCAATCACTTGGCTGTGCGGTGTGCACACGTAGAGCATGCCATTGACTTTCAGCGGGGTATTTTCCGCGGTGGTTTCACCGGGATCGCCTGGGCCAGGGATGTCGCCCGTGCGATAAGTCCACGCCGGCACCAGTTTATGGGCGTTCTCCGGGGTGATCTGTGCCAGTGGCGAGTAACGGTCACCGAAGGCCGAGCGGCCATAGGAGTTCCAGTCGCCATCGGCCTGGGTTGGCGCAGCGCTGGCCATACCCGGCACCGCGTCGCGGTCCAGTTGGCCGGTCTTGACCATTTCACCTGGGTTGGTGAATTGGCTGGCCAGGGCGGTCGCGCCCGCCAGCACCACGGCAACGCTCAGCGCGCCGGTACCCAGCGGGGCCGCTTGGCCACGCAGCAACGGACGACGAAACCACGGCAACAGCATGACGATGCCCAAGGCGAACAGCAGGGCCAGGCGCGGCACCAACTGCCACCAGTCCAGGCCGACTTCCCACAGCGCCCACACGGTGCTGGCGAACAACACCAGGGCGTACAAGCCCAGCGCAGCGCGGCGGGTGGCCAGCAGCAACACGCCGGTCAGGGTGATGCCGATACCGGCGAGCAGGTAGTACAGCGACCCGCCGAGCATGCTCAGCTTGACGCCGCCAGCCAGCAAGGCCAGCCCCATGATCAGCAGCAAGACGCCTAGCAGCCTGGGCAACAGGCGGCTTGGGCTTGAGGCACCATCAGTGCTCATAGTGTGTTTCTCCGTTACGTTGGAATTATGTAACCCCGTGCTTCACTCACTGTAGATGACGATTCGGCTCGGGCTTGGTTCATCGTTATTTTTGGTTTTTTCTGTGGATAACCGGGTTATCCACAGGCAGGCAATAAACTCCCGAGCGCAGGTCGGATTAAGACAGCGCTGTCTTTGAGCAAAAAGAGATTCGGCAAAAGGAGTCGACCGGGAGCTGAAGCGTTTCAGATTGTTGCGAAGGATAATGCGGCGGGGCGTTTTGAGAAAGGGTGAATCGCAAGATGCATCATTTCAGTTTTGGTAACAGTGACAGATAGTCGCCCCAATACCGATCAGTCAAGCGAACGCAATGCTCAACGCAACGACGTTCAAATGTGGGAGCTGGCTTGCCTGCGAAGACGTCGGCCCAGCAAACATTGATGTTGACTGACCCAACGCCCGCTCCCACAGGGGATTTTCGGTGATGATTAGAAGGTAGTGCGAACGCCGAACTGCACGCTTCTACCTGGCGCCGGCGCGATATCGCGCAGGATCGAGCTGGCATAGCGCACGGTCTGGTTGGTCAGGTTTTCTCCGTTGACGAAGGCCAGCCACTGGCTGCCGCCCACATTGAAGCGATACCCCGCGCTGGCGCCGAGGGTGGTGTAGCCATCGGTGCCGCTTTCGTTATCCGGCACGCGTCCTTGGCCTGCGGCATGTTCCACGTCGATACGCGCCTGCCAGCGATCCAGTTCCCACAGCAGGCCGCTGCTCATGCGCAGAGGCGCAATGCGTGGCAAGGCTTCGCCGGTGTCCAGGTTGGTGGCGCGGGTGTAGTCGCCCGACAGTTCCAGCGCAAACTTGCCGTAGGCGCCTTCGCCGAGCTTCCAGTGATCCTGGGCTTCGAAGCCGGCGAAGCGTGCTCGTACGCCAGAATATTCGTACTCGGGAACACCGCCCGCGTCCCCTTCACCTTCGTCGTTTAGCGTACGGCCAGTGCCGAGCAAACCGATGTAATTGGAGAAGCGGCTATAGAACACGCCAAAGCTGCCCTTGTGGGTGCCGTTGTCAAAGCGCAGCGCCAGGTCGCTGGACACGGCTTTTTCTTTCTTCAGGTTGGCATCGCCCAACTCATAGGTGCCGGTGGCGACGTGGGCGCCGTTGGCATACAGCTCGTAGAAGGTCGGTGCGCGTTCGGTGTAGCCCAGGGTGGCGGCCAGGGACCAGACCGGCGTAAGGGTGTAGACAGCGCCAGACGACAAGCTGCCGGCGGTGAAGTTATTGCTCTTGTCGGCATTGGCAAAACGCTCGTTGCCTTTGGCGTTCGGGTCGACGCTGGTGTGTTCCACGCGTGCGCCGAGGCTGAGTTTCAGGCGTTCAGTGGCTTGCATTTCTTCGAGGATAAACAGCGCGCCGGCGTTGGTGTCGCTCTGTGGCACGAAAGCTTCTTCGCCCAGGGCCGAGAATTCGTTGCGCGTCACTTGGGCGCCGACCACGCCATCGAACGGGGCAATCGGCTGGTGTCGGGCTTCAACGCGGGCTTCATAGCCTTTGTTCTTGAAGGTGGTGCCGGTTTCGCCGCCTTCGATTTCCCGGTGTTCGTAGTCGGTGTAACCGGCGTCTATTTTCACCGAGGTAAACGGCCCTTGCAGGTTGCGGATCTCGGACGCAAAGGCGTAATGGTCCTGTTTCATGCGGATGCGCACATCCTGCTCGGCGGGTGAGCCGTAGTTACTGTCGTAATTGCTGTAGGACAGCCCGGCATAACCATCGTCCCAAGTGTAGGAACCGCCCACCGCACCGCCGTCCTGGCGCCCATTGCTGTTGCCCAGGCGCCCGTTTTTGCCGGGGCCGTTCTCGCTCTCCGGTGCATGCCGGCTGCGGGCATAACCTGGGATTTTCAAGTCATTGAACTCGCGCCCATTGGCATCCAGATGCAAAGCGAAGGTACCGTTGCCGGCCTCCAACTTGCCCGCGCTGCTGCGGGTGGTGTCGGCACCGCCGTAGCGCAACTCGCCAGCGCCATGGATGCCTTCGATGGCCTCGGTGGGGATGCGATTGTCGAAGGTGTTGACCACCCCTCCGATGGCGCTGCCGCCGTACAGCAGGGCGGCCGGGCCCCGCACGATTTCGATGCGGTCAACGTTGATCGGGTCCAGCGGTACCGCGTGGTCGTAGGACAGCGACGAGGCATCCAGTGCCCCCACCCCGTTGCGCAGTATACGAATGCGGTCGCCGTCCTGGCCGCGAATGATCGGGCGGCTGGCCCCCGGGCCAAAGTACGAAGACGACACACCCGGCTGCTTGTTCAGGGTTTCACCGAGGCTGCCTTTTTGTTGCAGGGTCAGGTCATCGCCTGTCAGCACAGTGGTGGGCGAGGCCAGCTGTTCGCTGCCCAGCGGGTTGCCAGTGATCACTTGGGGTGGCAGTTCCAGGGCATGGGCCTGGGAGCCAATCAACAGGGCGGCGGCGAGGGGCGACAAGCGCCAGAGAGAAGGCAGCGACATCGGAGATTCCTGGGCAAAATGACTGATAATTTAAGTTACAATATAACATCTCTTTTTTGTGTAGAAGGGGAACTTTTCCTGGCGGGCTATATTCAATGCGATGCTTCCACCTGCACGCCCCGTCGGCTAAGGTGCGCGGCTGTGTTTCCTCTTTTTGCAAAAGGCCTGGCATGACCGCGACAAGCAACGACCCGCTCCACGGTGTGACCCTGCAACACGTGCTCACCACCCTGGTGGAGCATTACGAGTGGAGCGGCTTGGCCGAGCGCATTGATATCCGCTGCTTCAAGAGTGACCCGAGCATCAAGTCGAGCCTGACTTTCCTGCGCAAAACCCCGTGGGCGCGGGAAAAGGTCGAAGGTTTGTACGTCAAGCTGATGCGTACCAAGCGCCCCTTGGATTGAAAGCATGAAGCGCTTTGTCGCGACGGCAGCCTTGGCCGGTTGGGTGGGGTTGGCGATCCAGCAATACCTGATTCTCTATTCGCGCTGGACCAGTGGCGCGAGCTTGCTGGGCGGCCTGATCAGTTTCTTCAGCTTCTTCACCGTGCTGACCAATACCCTGGTGGTCGTGGTGTTCAGCTACGCGCTGGTCAAGCGCGACTCTGCCGCCAAACGGTTTTTCCTCGCGCCCCGCATCAGTAGCGCGATTGCCGCGAGCATCGTGGTGGTGAGCCTGGCCTACAACCTGCTGCTGCGGCATCTGTGGAGCCCGCAAGGCTTTCAATTTATCGCCGATGAGTTGCTGCACGACGTCATGCCGCTGTTGTTTGTGGTGTATTGGTGGCGGTGTGTGCCCAAGGGTACGTTGCGGCTCAAACACATTGCCGGCTGGGTGATCTACCCATTGGTGTACTTCGGTTATGTGCTGCTGCGGGGGCATATGCTCGGGCAGTATCAGTACCCGTTCATGGATGTGGACAGCCTCGGTTATCCACAGGTGTTTGTGAATGCCGCAGGGATTTTGGCAGGGTTCATCGTCATCGCGCTGGCGATCATTGGCCTGGACAAGCACCTCAAATCCCCCTCGATTTAAAGTGAGCACCATTAAGGTGGGAGCTGGCAAGCCAGCTCCCACCTTATTTATTCTTCGTCGCTGCCCTCAGTACGCCAGTAACCCACGGCCTTGAGGTATTCCTCGTTGACCTTGTGCGTATCCAGCAGCACCCGCCGTACCTGGCGCGACAGCTTGGTTTCGGTGGCGACGAAGCTGTACAACGCCCCGCTGGGCAGCGTCAGGTTGCGCACTACATCGAGCAGGTCATCGTGGCCGCGCAGAACCCAGATCACCTCGACTTCGGCTGCGCTGCCGAGCACCTGTTGTTCCGCCGCATCGGCGATTTCAATCACCGCCAGCACCTTGCGCCCGGCCGGTAATTCTTCCAGGCGTCGACCGATGGCGGGCAGGGCGGTTTCATCACCGATCAGCAGGTAGCTGTCGAAGATGTCCGGCACGATCATCGAACCCCTTGGCCCACCGATATACAGGTGCTGACCGACCCGTGCCTGCTCGGCCCAGGTGGAGGCAGGGCCATCGCCGTGCAGCACGAAGTCGATGTCCAGCTCGCCGATGTCCAGGTCGTAACGCCGTGGCGTGTAGTCGCGCATGGCGGGTTGCGGGCCGTCGCCCTTGATGGCGAACGTCGGGCTTTCAAGCGCCGCTTGTTCGGCGGCGTTCTGCGGGAACAGCAGTTTGATGTGATCGTCGCTGCCCAGGCTGATGAAACCTGCCAGTTCCGGCCCACCCAAGGTGATACGGCGCATACGCGGGGTGATATCCACCACCCGCAGTACTTGCAGGCGGCGGCGTTTGATGTCGTGGGTCACGCGATGGATGGCTTGTGTGGTCATTGATCTCTCCCGTCGGCAATAGCTTGGGCGGTGCCGTTGAGCAGCGCCGCGACACGAACGATTTCTTCCGGGCTCCAGTGCCCGTGGTGTGAGTGCAAGGCATGGCGCAGGTTGTGCACCGCCTCGTGGATCTCGGGTGGGCGGTCGTGCCCGCGCAGCGAGCGCTTGCTGACATCGATACGCATGCGCACGCCGTCCAGGGCAACGGCTTGCTCGCTTAAGAAGAGACGACCGGCGTCGGTGATTGTGTAGCGCTTTTTTCCGCCATCGGCGTCGCCGCTGATCAACTCGCTCTCTTCAAGAAAGGTCAGGGTGGGGTAGATCACGCCGGGGCTGGGGCTGTAGGCGCCGTCGAACAAGCCCTCGATGCGGCGGATCAGGTCGTAGCCGTGGCAGGGCTGTTCAGCGATGAGGGCTAATAGCAGCAGCTTGAGGTCGCCTGGGGCGAACACCCGGGGGCCACGGCCACCCCGTTTTTCAAATTCGCCACGATGATCGTGCTTCATGTGTGGGCCTCGGTTCACGTTTAGATATAACTTAAGATATATCTTATGCCGGCGGTAGCTCAGGGCGACCAACGGTCACGGCGTGGCGCGCTGTCATGGGATCGCACACTGTGTGCATAGACGAATACAGAGTTTAGAGTTATAACTTTAATTAGAGCCAATGCTCAAAACATGCCAATGCGTTTAGTTATCTTGTTAACTTGTTTTTTTGTAGTCCGGTTCTTACAGTTAATTTGTCTGGCGTAATTAGTGCTTAAGTAGTCCAATTCTTACAGCCACTTTTTAAGTTTGGTCAAAGTGCCATCTTTTTCGCGCAAGCCCTGATTACAAGGGCTACGTTCTTGTGAGAAGTTCCCTGCATATCGGTTATTTATTTGAGTGGATGATTGTTTGGCGTTGTGCGGTTCAACTAACCGTCAGCGCAATTCGTTGTTGAGGTATTACTTGGCGACGAACCAATCAATGTTGATAACCGCAGGTATTGATCATGTTCAAGAAGTTTGCTGTTGCTGTTCCGCTGGCTGTTCTGGCGCTGTCTTCCTCGGTAACGGCTACTGCTGCCGGCGAAGCCAGCCATACCGTCAACCTCAAGGCAAACATCCCGACTACCGTGTTCCACGCACAACCGCGTGATCCGAACTGGGGCCGTGACGAAACCATGAGCTACAACCTGGTCAGCGGCGAGTTGGCTCCGTTGAGCGCCATCTACGACATCAAGAACACCAACGGTTCGGTTCACGCCTACATCGAAGGTGGCCCGGCTGTGTTGTTCAACGGTGACGCGGCGCAGAACATCCCGCTCACCACCAGCCTCAATGGCGTCACGCTGACCGGCACCCCCCAGGAAGTGGTCAATGAAGCCGATTCCACCCCTGGCGTGGGTGCGGAAATGCGCATCGTCGCAGCCAAGCCATCGGCCACACAGCGCGGCTCTTACACCGCCGTGATGCCGGTGGTGTTCGACGCGGTTTTGCCAACGCCTTGAAACCTGTAAATGCCCGCAACGCACGGGCATTACTTGCATGACTTGCAGGTCGGCTGATTTTCCCTCCTCGGTCTGCCGACCTGATTTTCATTTTTGGCCCTGGCATTCCGAGTATTCCGTTCATGTTTCCGATGACGCCTATCGCGGCAGCGCTTGCGCTGTTGATGTGTACGAGTGCCCTGGCAGCGCCCGCCACTTCTGGCGCTGCCACCCCCGGCAGCCTGATTTCTCAGGCCGAAGGCTTGCCCGCAGGGTTTGCCGACCATTTTTTTGATGTGCCGCTGGCGGTGCGAGTGGACCTGGACCAACAACTGCTCGGCGAAGCCTTGATCGTGTTGTCTCAAGACGACCGCGTGACCCTTCTGGAATTTACCGATACCGGTGACAGTAAAGTCCCGGCAGCCACCCGCGACACCTGGCAGGCCGTGCTGGAAAAAGGCGTGCCGCTGGGCGCCTGCACTCAGTCCTGTCCGGAAAAAATGATCTCGGCGTACTACAACCTCGAAAGCTCGCAGTTGTCGATCCTGACGCAAAACGTCGAATTGGCAGACGACACTCCGCGTTTCTATGACCAACCGGAAGGCGGCAGCCTGGGGTTGATCATCAATAACCAGCTCAACCTCAATGGCAGCCAGCAAGACAGCCTCGGCGGACGCTATGGCCTGCAAGCCAGTTCCAGCGTGGGTAACTGGAGCCAGGTGTTCAACCTGCAGTTGGCCCGCCAGAGTGGCGATGAGGCGCAAATGCGTCATGCAATCCACGAGCTGTACACCCAGCGCGAACTGCAGGGGCAGTTTTTCCGCCTGGGCCATTTCACCCCCAATTCCGATGGCCTCACCCGTCAACTGCGCAGCTTCGGCGCCAGCCCCGATACGGCGTTGGGCGTGATGTATGGCAGTTCCGACACACTGGCGATCAATGATTCCAAGCCCAGCGTGTACCCGATCTACGTCACCGCCAACCGGCAGGCGGCGGTAGAGATTTATCGCAATGGCTTGTTGATCAACACCCAGTCGGTGACGGCCGGTCTGCAAACCCTGGATACCCGCCCACTGCCGGGCGGCATCTATGAGGTCGAAGTGCGCCTGGTGGAAGACGGCCTCACCACCAGCACCAGCCAGGAACTGGTGTACAAGCCCAGCAACTGGCGCAACGCCGACGACCCGTGGCGCTACAACCTGTTTGCCGGGCGCGAGACCAAGCTGTTCAGCAACTGGGATGAGCAGGCCTCCGGCGCGATCACCGCCGGTGCGTCACTCAACTACCTGGTGCATCCGCGCGTGATCCTCGGCCTGTCCGCTCGCCAGGTGCGCGAGCAACTGCAGTACGGCGGCTCGGTGGATTGGACCGTGGCCGGCAATACCAGCCTCTACGCCAACCTGTATCAAACCCAGGAACATGGCACCGGCATGGACCTGCAAGGGCTTTACAGTTTCGGTGCGACCAACCTGGTATTCAGCCATAACCGCAGTTGGCTCGACACTCGCGACACCTACGAAACCCTCCCGGACGGTACACGTCTGCGGCGCAACACCTTCGTCGGCCAGGCGAGCAATTCAGCGCTGTCGGTCAACCACCGCCTCGACGCGCAGAACACCTTGAACCTGCGGGTTTCCCACAGCCAGGGCAATGTGGAAGGGGCGGGCGTGGACTTGGGCTGGAGCCGCCACGACAAACTGTTCGGCAGTGATGCCAACTGGCGTTTCTCGGTATTCGACCGACCGGGCAGCAGCGGCACCAACGATCAACGCAACCGTGGCGTGGACGTGACCCTGAGCATGAACCTGGGCACGGACGGCCGGCAGATTTCCGGCAGCGTCGGCACCCGCACCGCCCGTGATGGTGGGCGCGACAACAACGCTTCGGTGACGATTCGCCAAGACCTTACCGACCATGTGTTGCAAAGCGTCTCGGCCACGGCGATCTCTGACACCTACGGCGTGGGGCTGTCGGGTATGGCCAGCTTCAATACCGACGCGGTCAGTGGTGACGGCTTTGTGCAGCGCAGCTCCTTCAACGGCGACCTCAGCGGTGGCTTGAACCTCAACAGCACGTTCGTCGCGGGCGCCGGCAAGATGTTGCTGAGCAGCCAGTACCAGGGCAACGGTGCGGGCATGATCATCGACGTGGAAACCGACCTCGATGAAATTGCCCTGCGCGCCGACGACCTGGGCGGCGGCAGTGCCGTGTTGCGGCCAGGGCGCAACTATGTGCCGGTTTCGGCCTACAAGAGTAGCAGCGTGAGCTTCGACTTCGAAGGCAACCACCCGCCGGCGGCCAATATCCAGCCCACCCGTTCCAGTTACCACTTGAACAAGGGCGGTGTGGACTACCGCAAGGTCACCGTGATGAAAACCGTCACCGTACTGGGTCGTCTGCTCGACGGGCGAGGCGCGCCGCTCAAGGGGCATCACGTGATCAACCACGCCAGCCGTGGCGTCAGCGAAGTGGACGGGTTTTTCTCCATGGAGATGAGTTCCAGTTCACCGACCCTGCAAGTGCGCTACCAGAACCAGTTGCTATGCCAGTTCCGCCTCGACCCGAGGCATACGACCAATGAAAACGATGTGTTGATGATCGGTGATCTGCGCTGCACGCCGGACACGCTGGCTGAAGCTAACCACAAGGCCGACACCGCCGGTTGACGGCGGCTTGGATGGGATTCGATGACTTTTATCACTGCAATAAAAACACTGTTGAGGCCGATGCCCCTGGCACTCGCACTCGGCTGTACGAGCTTGACGGCGCAGGCGTTCGTTGAGGACATCACCGCCGTGTTTCGCCCTGATCCGACGAACCCGATGAGTAACAAGTTCAAGAACACCACGGTGCACAGTGGCGTATGCGCGTGGCACATACCGACGCGATGCGAGGCGCTGAACATCTTCAGCATCCGCAACACGGATTTTCGGGCTGCCTCTTCGACGCCAATTGCAGCCGGGCATACCGACCCGCGGCAGGGCGCCTATTTCAAGGTGCCTTCAGCGTGGCGCGACGTGCAGGTGATCCACACGGGCACAGGCGAGATGGCCACTGTGCAAATGCGTATTGCGGGAGTAGGGACCCGCTGGGACATTGCCTATCCTCCTGGCGTCAGTGCATGGACGTTTGCCGGCAAACCCTGGGATTTCTATTGGAAGGCTGGCGCCCCGCCGTGTGTTGGGCTGGGCTATCACGCGGCATGGATCAATTTCGGGTTGTTTTTCTGGAGCGTTCCTGAAAATGCCGGGGCGTGCAGCCTCACGCCGGGGTACGACATTCCATGGCTCAGATACAGCTATATGGAATACGGTTACGAGCTCAGAACGCCCAACCCATTGACCATGACGGCCGGCGAGTATCGCGGGTCGTTGACTTACAGCATGGGGCCTGGCGGTGACTTTGATTTCGGTGATGTGATGATCCCCAGTGACAACATCGCCACCTTCAACTTCACCCTGCAAGTCGAGCACATCCTCAAGGTCACGTTGCCACCCGGCGGCAACCGTGTCGAACTGCTCCCCGAAGGCGGCTGGCAAGCCTGGCTCAACCGCGGGCGGCAGCCCTCGCGATTGTCCCGTGACCAGACCTTCAGCATTTTCTCCAGCGGGCGTTTCAAGATGAACCTTGAATGCGGGCTGGCGATCGGCAACACCTGCGGCCTGCGCAACGGCGCAGGGGATGAGGTGCCGTTGCAGGTCGCGGTCAGTTTGCCCTTTGGCCTGCAAAACCAGCGTGGCGAACCCGTGACCAGGCGAGCGTTGCGCCTGGATGGGGTGGGCACTGAGTTGATCCAGTCGGTGCACTACGTGAACAACCGTCCCGGCACGCTGCACTTTCAAGTCGACAAGGAAGACGTGGGCGACATGCTCAAGCACCCCGGCAGTACCTATTCAGGGGTGGTCACCGTGGTCTGGGATTCGGAAGTCTAGGCGGGTTTTGCCCGCACATCGGCCCGCTGTCGTGGCGGGCCGCGTTCAATCAACAAGGCGTAATCAACTATGAAACATGCAGTGCTATGGGCCGGGCTTTTCCTGATGTCGTTGACGGCACAGGCGGGGCCGGCAATCAACGTCGGCGTCGTGTACGACTACCTGGAAGGCGACCGCAGCTCCTACCTCAAGCGGGTATTCAACGGCGGCACCAGCACCGCGTTCATCAAGGTCAATGTGCTGGAGATTATCTATAACGCCGACGGTACCTCTCGGGAAGTGCCGGTCGCCTCGATGACCGACGCCAAGGGCAGCACCACCAATCGCGACGGCCTGATGGCCAGCCCGGCGCGCCTGATCGTGCCGGCCGGTGGGCGCCAGGGCACCCGTCTGTTGTACATGGGCCAGCGTGACAAGGAGCGTTACTTTCGTGTGCGCTTTATCCCCGTCGTGCCGGAAAAGGAAGATGACTTTGCCGTCACCGACGCAGAGCGCAGCGAATACAAAAAAGACCTGGCAGCCGGGGTCAACGTCATGGCGGGCTATGGCACGGTGTTCTTCGTGCGCCCCAAGGATACCCGCTTCGATACGCAGATCAGCGAGACCGCCAGCCAGTACACCCTGCGTAATGCCGGCAACAGTACAGTCGTGCTCGATGAGTTCCGGGACTGTTCAGTGGCAAACAAAACCGACTGTGAACCCACCACCAAGCACCACATCCTGCCTGGCCGCCAGCTGGTATTCGAGAAGAAAGTCGAACGCCAATTCAGCTTCCAGTTGGTGGAAGGCCGGGACAAAAAACCGATGAAGGTCACCCGATGATATTTAGACAATTGACGCGACTGGCGGCGCTGATGGTGCCGTTGACCCTGGGCGGGCAAGCGATGGCGTTTCAGGAGCGCCAGAGCTTTGATGTGTCGGTGACCATCCCGATCCACGAAGCCTATGTGTTGCCTTCCGAACCCGACTGGATGGGGCAGGATCAGCTGCTGGCCTGGGATTTGGCGACCTCCCGGCTTGGCCGCCTGCGCAAGAACTTCGACGTCAAGAATCTCAATGGCGGCGTTGCGGCACGCCTGGGAGACGTTCCCTATCTGTTGAGCGGCAATGACCGTATCGATTTGCGCGTGCTGTTCAACCGGGTGCCCCTGACCCTGGACTCGACCCAGGTACTCAGCGCTGACGAAGCGGGCATGGGCCGGCGCGTCGAGCTGGATATTTCGGCGATCGAGCCGCAGGGTGGTTACCAGGGCGGGGCCTACTACGGCACGGTGCATCTGATGTTTGACTTTCTAGCGCCTTGACCTTGCGATTCGCTATCAAACCCGGTTTTTACGTGCCCCCGCCCGGCTCAGCGCCTCGCGGGTCAGGTCCCGCAGCCACTGGTTGTGACGATATCCCAGCTCGTTGAGTGTTGCAGCGTACTGGGTTGCGCTCATGGGGCTGCCGGATAACACGCCGGCTTCGTCCACTTCCAGGGCCTGCGCCAGGCTGCGCAGTTTGACCTGCAGGGCTTGCCGGTCGGTCTCGGGCAAGTCCTGTGATTGGGCGTATTGATCTTGCAGCGTCTGCAACTCTTCAAGCTGGGCAAATTTCAGGTCGAACGCAGTGTCGTTGTTCCATTTGGCGGTGGGGTTGTGTTGTTCAAGGTAGCGCTCCCAACCTTTGTCCAGCAGCATCTGGTTCACCAGCCCGTCACCCTCTTCCAGCCTGGCCACCGCGCCGGCCACTTTTTCGATCTGCTCGGGTGTCACGTCAGCGAGCGTGCGGTAAGTCATATGGGTCGATAGCCACGGCAGATCCAGCCGGTCTGCCAACTTGCTGCGATAGGCCAGATGAATACCGGCCTCGTCGACCTCCCCATGTTCGCCGTCGATCACCTGCGACCATAGCCGTTGCCCCAGCCCGCCCTGGTCTTTGGGTTTGAGGCGGTGGGCGATATCTTCACTGATGGCTTTGCCCATATAGGCGTCCCGGGCGGCTCCGCGGGCGAGTACCGCCAACCTGGCCTCAAGTTCCTGCGGTGAAGTGCTGGTGGTGTGGGCTTCGCTGGCGAGCACTTCGACGCCCAGTTTCTGAAAGATCAGCGCGCCCGCATCGGGGCACAATCCGGGGTAGCGAGTATCCTTGAACACGCGCTCGCGCAGCTCGCTGTCGGCCTCGACCGCCCTTAGCAAGCGCCAGACCCGCTGGCTCAATTCAGACTGATTGCTCTGGTAGGCCAAACGGTCTTCCTCGGTTTGAAATGCGTCCGGCTCCTCAAGGGACTTGATTACTTCAAACAGGCCCTGGGAGCCTGGCTCTTTTTCAATCGCGTCCCACAGTTGCCGATGGCGTTCGCGTTCTTCAGGCTTGATGTCTGTCAGCCAGGGGCCGCTCTCGCCTTTAGGGGCGTACATACGCAGCGGGTCCAGCCCCACGGACTCGCGGTATTCGGCGAGCAGGTCCTGAAAATCCGAGGTAAGCCTGCTCTGGTCCAGACGGGTACGGGCAATGATGTCGGCATCATCCGAAGCCGGCGCGACATGGGGCAACTGGGTGATCGGGTTTTCGCTCAGGTCCAGCTGGAATCCGCGCGCGCGTGACTGGCCCACGAGCCCGGCGGGCCATTCCTTTATTTGCGTATCGCGCAGGTTCAGCAAGGTCAACGCCGGCATCTGGCTGATATCCGGTGCTTGCCCCAGCGGGTTGCCGGCCATTTCAAGCTGTTTGAGGCGCTTGAGCCGTGCGAGGGTTGAAATGGCCGCATCGTCCAGCACGATGGCATTTTTTTCCAGGTGCAAGCGTCGCAGGCGTTTGAGCTTGCCAAGGGTCGCTGGCAGCCTGGTGAGGTGGTTATGACTCAGGTCGAGGTCGCGCAGATGCGGGAAGTTGTCGAGAAAGGCGGCGTGGCGATCGGAAAAATCGCAACCGCGCAGGTCCAGGTCGCTGATGTGGTTCAGTGGCACGTTAAGGGTGGGCAGTTCGTCGGGCATGGGCGTATTGAACAAGTCCAGTGCGATACCGCCGCGGTGTTCGAAGCTTTCGTCCAGATGCACCGTCAGGCCATTGCTCCAGCCATCATAGAGGCGGGTCGCGACTTGCGCCCGGCGTTTGCGGACTTCCGGCTCCAACAGCGTGCCCGCCCTGGGCGTCGGCCCCTTTATGTAGGCGTCGAGCTGATTGAACAACTGCTGTTTTTGCGACTCCATCTGCATCAGCGTTTGCTCGCCTTCGGCTGTGCTCATCGTGATTGATAAGCGTCGAACGCTGTCGTTGCTCATCGCGGGCAGTAGCTGTTTGATGCGTTCTTCAATGGTTTTGGGTTGCATGTCATAGCTGTCGACCCGGGACATTTTGCAGGATGCGCCTCCGCCCAGCAGCACCTCGGTCTCGGGAGCGGGCCGCATGCGTAAGGGCGGTTCGGCCAATGCCAGGCGTCGCTCGGCCGGTGCCTGGTTATGTTCGATCACCCACTGCCTGAGCTGTTCACCTTCGCCGACGGCGTAGGGCGGGGCGCGTTGCGGATCCTGCGCCAGGGTCCAGAGCAGGGACTCGTACAGCGTGGTGGCAGGGTTGAGTGGGTTGGCATCGGCGTCGAACACGGTGTAGGTGCCGTCTGCGCTGCGTACCAGTGTGCGGGTCTGCGGCGCGTCGGCTTCACCGACGCTGCAGCGCAACGCGCCGGTGGGGTTGTTGTCCCGGATGTCGATTTTCAGATGGCTGAACACGTCGCTGTGCAGGCGCAGGGTATTGAGCACCAACCGTTCGCTGTGCGCCGAAGGTTGCCGGGGAGGGTATAGCCCTTCGACAGCGCGGCTGGCCTGATGGTCGAAGTCCAACTCCCGTGCCAGGCTTTTGAGGCGCAGGGGCAGGCGCTGTGTGTCGTTCATCACCGTTGTTTCTTCAGGCCAGGCCTGCTTGAGCAACGCGTTCGCACTGCTCAGCGCCAGCTCGGGAAAGTCCTGGCGCAACAGGGCCACGTGTGGGTCGCTGCTGGTTTGGCCCAATTGGTAATGACTTTTAGCGACATGCCCGCCATAGCCCTCTACGTAGTTCGCCAGTTTATTGCGCAGTGCCTGGGCCTGTTGAGCCTGGGGCAAGGTTTCACCCAACAGCGTATTGACCTGATGTTCGTCCAGAAAATCCAGCACGCGCTCGGGTAGCCTGGCAGCCATCACGTCAGCCAGGCTGATGCGCAGGGTATCGGCTGGCGCGGCGTGGGTATCGCCGTATTTGCGCGACTCGCCGCTCAGATCGCTGTTGTGAAACACCTCCAGGGCTTTGCTCGGCGGCCAGCCGGGGAGGTCGGTAACGGCTTGTTCGAACCAGTAGGAATAGGGGGCGAGTGTCTGGCCCGTACGTATTTTCTGGACAGACGCCTGGGCGAAACGGTCTGCGCTAAAGCGTTCGATGCTGTCGGCCAGCAGCGGCGGGGACGGCTGGTTGCGCACATACATGTGGCGCAAATGGTCTGGCTCGCTGCCGCTGATGATACGGATCTGTTCAAGCTGCTCGTTGGTGAGCGCCTGGGTGGCGGGGCTGATGCGGCGCATCAGCGTGTGATCGTCCCAGCTGCGCGGTTGTTCGCCTTCATGTACCCAGGCGCCATGACCATTGAAGCGCACTTTCGGTTGATAGGCGTGTGGCCGGCTGGGGTGCACGATTCGGTGATGAGGCAACTGCGGGTCCGGTTCTACCAGGTAGTGATGGTCGGCATGGGCCAGCCAGTGTTTCTGGGCATGCTGATACAAACCCTGTGTATCAGCGGCGATGCCTTGGGGCAGGCTGATGTTCTGCTGGTAAGGCGAAAGATCGGGGTTCCACAAGCGCTTTTCACCGCCATCCAGCGTCACCGGGTGCAGGCCCTCGACGAAGGGCGACAGCTTGAGGGTGACAGCCTGGCCGACGGTGCCGGCCCCCGCCCAAATGCCTAGTTGCACCACCGTTTCCACCACGTCCATGACATGCCCGATGGCTTCCAGTCCGTTGCCTTGCGCCCAGTCAACAATACCTTCGAACACATCGCTGGCCACCTGGTAGGCGGTGTAGGCGAGCATCAACTCCCCCAGGAACGGTACGAAGGGGGTGACCACCAGGAGCGCCGCATTGAAAATATCCGAGAGGATCTTGCCCAGGTTATCCCACCAGGCCCAGCGCGCCATCAAGTCGGCGTAAGCGGTGCTGATCGCCACTTCCCGGGTATCGTTGACAATTTTATTGACGTTGACCCGGTACAGGTAGTGCCACAGCGTGTCAGGCTCCGAATGCCCGGAAGGCGCTCGGTTCTCGTGGTCGTCAAAAATGTTTTGCACGCTGAAGTGCAACCGCGGCGTGTCCACTGCGATGGTTTGCCAACTGGGGCCACTATCGGTGCGCTTCTTTTCGTGCCACTGCACCTTGAACAGGCGGCTTTGCAGCTCGGCAAAAAAATGCCCGCGTTGTTTATGGTCGACAAATCGACTGAAAAACTGCCGGTAGGTGGTCTTTGCAGGCGCTTGGCCGTGGGCATCCAGGGTGGCGGTGCTGTCGCGCAGTTGGCGCGTCAACTCATTCATGAATTCAATCGGCGAGGGGTACTCCTTCAACGGATGCTCCGGGTCTTCAGGAACATAGGCAATCAGGCGTTCGATGTGTTTGTCGCTGCCCTGTGGCGCGGCAATCAGCACGATACCGCTGAGCCGGGCATCCAGCAGGCTGAGGTTGTAGTACTCCACCGGTATGCCGTCCAACGCTGGGTCGGGCTTGCCCTCGACAATATCGAACAGCAAACGTCGGGCGTCCTCCTGAATGTGCTGCTGCGACCAGGCGATGCAGGTGGCGTTTTTCAGCGTGGCCTTGTCGCAGGCAATCACTTTGCGCCGTAGCGTATCGGCCTGGACTTGATTGCCGAAGCCAAGGGTGCGCAATAACCGTGTCTGGTATTGGCGGCCTATATCCAGGGTGCGGCACAGGTTTTTGAATACTTGCGCGGTCAGGGGCTGGCCGCTGGTATTGGAGGTGAACGTCAGGATGGCCTGCTGGCCGCGGGCGTCGGGCTTGGACAAGAACCCATAGTCGGCAAACTGCTCGCTGGCGGAAAAGTTATGCAGAGCGGCATCCAGTAGTGTCACGGTCCGGCTGGTTACGCCTTTCTGAACGCCAATGACCCACCAGCTTTCTTCGGCGGGGGCATACAGGCGAATGAACGTGTTTTTTACATCAATGTCGCCGTATTCACGCAAGGCCTTTTTGAGCAGAGGCTCTGCGAATGAGTACACGTCCTTGATGTATTTGAAGTGTTCATCCAAGGCATTCCTGGCGGTCCACTGCTCGGCCATGGCCTCTGTGGAAACCGTATCTGCGCGCGTGTCGAGCGACTTGAGTCGGGTGTAGACAAAAGGGCTTGCGGCTTTCAGTGCGCGAGCGCGTGTCAGCGTGGTCGCGCTGAGCCAATGTGGAATGGAGCGCTGGATAACATCAAAGTGCATGCCCTTCTGGGCATGGCTCGCAGCGTGTGGGGAGGGGCGTTCGAAGAACATGGTTGTGTTGCCTTGAGATGAGTAGTGGGGTGGTCAACCCGATCTACACTAATCACCCTCATGAAAAGTCCAGGCATACATAACCACTACTTAGCCCCTTCCATATTCACACCGCGACCATCAGTGGGATACGTATCAGTTGGCAGGCCGTCACGGGAGCAAGCGCCCTCGCCGCAGGTTCGGTGTCGCACACAACGTTAGGCAGGGCCGCGCATCGTGTGCCTGCTTACGAAGCGCGGTTGCTGCGCCCCGTGTCACGGGCGAGGGCCTGGCGGGTCAGTTGGCGCAGCCATTCCTTTTCCTTGTACCCGAGGTCGTTGAGCAGCCCGTTATACACCTCATCGGACATGGGCTCGTCGGCAAATACCACACTGTCCGGGGCCTGGAGCGCTTCGCCCAGCGTGCGCAATGTGTCGCGCAGCAGGGCTTTTTTTTCCGCTGTCAGCTCGTCTGCTCGCGCCCATTGGGCCTGCGCGGTTTGCAGGTCATCGAGTTGCAGAAAACGTGTGGAATACAGCTGGTCGTTGTCGCGCAATGCCTGGTCATGGCTGTTGCGCAGATACTGTTCCCAATAAGGTTCCAGCAACATTTGATTGACCAGCCCGTCGCCTTCACTCAGCGCCAGCACCTGGGTGTAGGCCTGGTTGATTTGCTCCTCGCTGACGTTGGCCGTTGCGCGATACAGCATGTGGTTGGAGACCCAGGGCAAATCCAGCCTGGCCGCCAGGTCGGTCTGGTAGGCCAGATGCACATCGACTTCGTCGACCTCTCCTGGCACGCCGTCGCGTACATCCGACCTGAACCGTTGTCCCTGCCCGCCTTCGCTCACCGGTCGCACGCGTTGGGCGATGTCTTCACCAGCCACCTTGCCCAACAGCTTGAGGCGCGCACTGCCTTTGGCCAGGGTCACGAGTTTTTCTTCACACTCGGCGGCGTCTTGTGAGTAACGCAAGGCTTCGCTGGCCATGACCTCGATCCCCATCTCATTGAATATCTGCGCACCGGCGTCGGCGCACAGGCCTGGGAAACTGGACATCTTGAACAGTCGTTCGCGCAACGGGGTGTCTTCATGGGCGGCGCGTATCAGTCGCCAGACCCTTTGCGTCATGGCCCTGCGGTTGTTGTCGTAGCGCAGGCGGTCCTCGGCCTGTTCAAAGAACTCGGGAAGTTCAAGGTAGCGGATGACTTCGAAGAAACCCTGGGATCCATGCTCGTGTTCAACCGCATTCCATACCTGCTCGGCGATGGGGCGGGTTTGCGCGTCAGCCTCCAGCATCCATGGGCCGCTGTTGCCCATGGGTTCGTAGGTGCGGTTGGGGTCCAGGCCGGCAGCGGTCCGGTAGTGTTCGTAACGGGTAAGCGCCTCGACCGTCAGGGCGTTTCGATCCAGGCGTGCGCGGGCAATCACACGAGCCTTGGGCGTGCCTGCGGTGGCGTCCGGTAGCGCGTCGATGGGATTGGCGCGCAGATCGAGCAAAAATTCGTCAGCACGCGGGTGGGCGAACAGGCCGCGTGGCCATTGGGTGATCGCCGTGCGGCTCAAGCCCAGGTGGCGTAGCGCAGGCATCAGGCTGATGTCGGGTGCGAGTACCAGCGGGTTGTTGCTCAGTTCAAGACGTTCCAGGCGACGGGCTTTCCTCAGGCTGCGAATATCGTCGGGGCTGAACGTCAGGTCATTGCCGCTCAAGTCGAGGTCTTTGAGTAAACGCATGTGCACCAGCGCCGGCGGAAGCTCCATGAGCTTGTTGTCGTGCAAGTCCAGGCTGCGCAGGGTGGGGAAGTGTTTGAGAAAGTCGCTGTGTGCTGGGCCAAATTCGGTATTGCTCAGGTTCAGGGCGGTCACATGTTCGAAATTGGCGGTCAGTCGAGGCAGGGTCGATGGCAAGGGCCAATGGTGCAGATCCAGGCGGGCACCGCTTTGAGGGTGGCCGTAAGCATCGGTGTGTTGTGCAAATCGATCGCCCCAGCATCGCTCGATGGCCACGGCTAAATGTCTTCTCCTGGCTCGTTGCACACGGTCATCTCGACTGCCTCTGGCGTGTTGTGTCGGGCTGTCTTTCCAGGTTTGCAGCTCGACATGCAGGCGTTGTTTTTCTTCGGTCAGCTCGTTGAGCAGATTGCGCAGGTGTCGAGGAGGGACGCTGTCGATAAACAGCTCAAGGCGCTGTTCGTCGAGTGTGGGAAACAGCAGCTGCAACGTTTGCCGGGCATGTTGAGCGTAGGTTTCGACAGGGGGCTCGGCGCGGCGGCTCACACCGCCGCCGCCCAGCAGTTGCACGGTTTCTCGGTCGGCCCGACGGTAGGTCGGTGGCTCGGCCAGCACCACACGCCGTTCGGCCAGTGATGCGACCTGGTCCATCAGCCACTGTTTGAGTTGCGCGCCTTGGCCTGGGTGGTAACCCGGCGACTGGGCTTTATCGGCGGGTAATGTACCGAGCACCGCCTCATACAGGTCTGTGTGGGAGGACAGCCGCGTGCCCGCTTCATCGAACAGGTCATAGCCACGTACGGTCGGCACCAGGACTCGTCGAATCGTCGCTTCGACAGGGCCGGCCTCACAACGCAAGGTGCCGGTGGGCGTCTGCTCGCGGATTTGAAGGTGCAGGTCGGCAAAGCTGTCGCTGTGAACCTTGAGGGTGTTCAGGGCCATCCGCTCGGTGGCGACCGGCAAGGGCGGTGCCGCATAAAACCCTTCGAAGGCCTGCACCGACTGCGCGGCCACGTCCAGTTCACGGGCCTGGTTATGCAGGCGCAAGGGCAAGCGTTGCTCTGCCATGCTTGTATGTTCTTCGCTGCTGGCAGTACTGAGCAGGCGTGTCTGCATGGCCGTATCCAGATGTGGGAAGGATTGGCGCAACAGCAAGTGCTCCGGGTCGTCCGTCATTTCCCATACCTGCCGGTACACGTTGTCGGTGAAATCCCGGCGCCAGTGCAACACGTGATCTGCCAGTAGATCTCGCAGGTGTTGCACCCGTTGCGATTGAGCAATGTCGCCACCCAGCAGTCGGCGGCTCGCTTCTTCATCGAGAAATCCCAGGACATGTTCGGGCAACTGTCCCGACATCACTTGAGCAAAACTGAGGGGCAAGGTGTCTGCCGAGGCTGCGTCGGGGTTACCGACCTTGATGCTGCGTCCCGACAAGTCGGGGTTGAGGAACACTTCGATGGCTTTGTCAGAGGGCCAGCCGTCCAGCTCGGTGACCGTTTGTATGAACCAGTCTGATGAAGGGTCCGACGCCAGCGGTTGGCCGGTGCGGATTCTTTCGCTGGCAATGGCCGGATAAGCCTGTGCCTCGAAGCGCCTGAGCGTGCCCGCCAACAGCGGCGGCATGGGTTCGTGGTACAGATGCATGGCGCGCAACACGGCCTCGTCGGTGCCGCTGGCCCGGCGCATTTGTTCCAGCTGCTGATCGGTGAAACCTTCGACCCGATGTCCCAGGCGACGCATCAGGGTGGCGCTGTCCCAGGTTTGCGGCTGCTCTCCTTCATGCAATACCGCGCCGTCACCGTTGAGAAATACCTGCGGGCGATAAGCATCCGTGCGTGTCGGGTGGTTGATCCGATGCTCTTCGGTATCGGCGTCGGGCAACACCTCATAGTGCTCGCCGTTCAGTGCCAGCAGATGCTTGCCTTGATGCTCATGCAGGCCCGATGGCGACGGCAGCGAGTCGGCAGGCAGGCCATGCGCCTGTCGCGCGTAGGGGCGCAGGTCCGGGTTCCATAATTTGAGTTGGCCGTCGGGCACGCGCACCGGGTGCAGGCCGTCGACAAACGACGAAGGCTTGAGCTGGATGACCTCACCGAGTTTTCCCGCGCCGGCAAAGAGCGCTGCCTGGATCAGGTTCTGCGCCACGTCGAGCAGGTGTTGTGCCGCTTCCGTGCGCTGGCCTTGAGACCAGTCGACAATGCCTTCAAACACCTCATCGAGCACTTGATAGGCGGTGTAGGCCAACATCAGTTCTCCCACCAGGGGCACAAAGGGGGTGATCAGCAGTAGGCTGGCATTGAGCAAGTCCGACAGCACCTGCTGCAAGTTATCCCACCAGGCCCAACGGGCCAGGTGATCGACGTAGGCTGTGGACACTGCCATGTCCCTGGCGTCATTGACGATCTTGTTCAGTTGGACACGGTACAGGTAACGCCACAGGTTGTCGGCGGCCGGGTCGTCCGAGCGGTTCTGATAATCCTCGGTGATGTCCTGCAGGCGAAATTGCAGGGTGGGCCGTTCGGTCTTCTGGCTGAGTCGCGCATTGAGCTGTGCGAAAAACCGGCCGCGCAATTGGTGAGGGACAAACTGGCTGAAAAACTGCGGGTAGGGGCCAGTGGTTTGCATGGAGCTGCCCTTCAACTGGCGGGTCAGTTCTCGTACAAAAGCGATGGGGTCGGGGTATTCCTTGACGGGGTGTTCAGGGTCTCCCGGTACATACGCAATGAGCCGGCCACTGGCGGGTTGTGCCATGAACAGCAGGATGCCCGTGAGTGGGCAATCCAGCAGGCTCAGGTTGTAACTGTTGATGGGCAGGCCATCGAGCCGCACGTCGGCGCGTTCTTCGATCAAGCCCCGCACGGTCTCCAGTGCATCGGCGCGCAGATCGCCTTTGAGTTGCGCCAGATGGGCCGCGCTCTTGAGGGCGGCCTTGTGGGCGCTGACAGCCTCATCGCGCACGGCGACTGCAACGGGCGGGTTATCGAACCCCAGTCGTTGCCGGAGGCTGGCCTGGTAACGAGCGCCGATGTCCAGGCTTCGGCAGATGTTCTTGAAGGTGTCTGCGTCGAGTCGCACGCCCGTGCGGCGATGGGGGAAATGCAGGATGTCTTGTTGCCCACGTGGGTCTTGTGCGCTGAGAAAGGCAAAATCGACAAAACGGTCTTTCGCGGAAAAGTTACTCAGGGCGGCATCCAGCAACGACAGGGTTTTGCTGTGTACCCCTCGTGTGACATTGACCGTCCACCAGGCCAGGGCGGCATCGGTATACAGGCGCAAAAAGGTGTTCTTGACGTCAATGTCGCCGTAGTCAGTGAACAAAGCCGCTTTGAGTAACGGCTCGGCAAACGCGTAGAGATCGTTGATATCCCCCAGGCGTTTGTCCAGGGTGTTCTGGGCCCGCCAATGCTCGGCAATGGCCTGTTTGAGTGGTGAGTGAGCTTCGGTGGGAGCGTGCGGATAAGGCCGCGCCAAGGGCAGTTTTGCGGTTTTGAGCGTGTTGATACGCGCCAGGGACGCGCCTGTGAGCCAGTCGGGCACGGCGTTTTTCAGGTGTTCGATATGGCGGCCCTGAAAACTGTCCGTCGTGGCTGGGGGGAGCAAAATGGGCATTTCTTTTAACCTGAATAGTCCTTTAAAGGCTTTGGAGTCTATTCAGCTGAATGCTTGAAAATAAGCTTGAAAAATAAACCCCAGGGCCCGGGAAACGGGCGTTTTGGATCAATAAACCAGGAGTAAGCTACAGCGGGTTACCACCCTGGTGCGGCTGTCATCGAGGCAGGCATGCGCTCTGACTCTCGCCTTGCAGATAAGGCATCAATAGCGGTGCCATGCCTTTGAGCACTTGTACCGGCAACGCCGAGGTGAACTTGAAGCCCTGCGCCGAGCTGCCCGGTACGAACGCAGTGAGTGTGCCGAAGTGGCGCTCGCCGATGTAGAACACGAAAGTGGCGGTGCGGTTGATCGCCTTGGAACTGATGATGCGTCCGCCCGAACCGATCGCTTCGATGCGGTTGTCGCCGGTGCCGGTCTTGCCGCCCATGGCCAGTGGTGTGCCGTCGGCCTGTTTGAAACTGCCGGCGACGCGTTTTGCAGTGCCGGCGTCCACCACTTGGGATAACGCGCCGCGCAAGGCCGTGGCAACTTCGGAGGGCATGACGCGATGCGCCCGGTCGGGGTCGTTGATCACGCGGGTGTCGTACGGTGTACCGGCGGCAAAGTGCAGGCTGTCGATGCGCAGTACCGGGATGCGCACGCCATCGTTGAGGATGATGCCCATCAACTCGGCCAGTGCGGCAGGGCGGTCGCCGGAGCTGCCGATGGCGGTCGCCAGGGACGGCACCAGATGGTCGAAGGGGTAGCCTACGTCCTTCCAGCGTTGATGAATCTCCAGGAACGCTTCGATCTCCAGCATGGTGCGGATACGGCTGTCGCGTGCGCTCTGGTGGCGGCTCTTGAACAGCCAGCTGTAGACCTCCTGACGCTCGAACTGGCTGGCCTTGACGACTTCGCTGAACGTCGCCTCCGGGTGGTTGATCAGGTAGCCCAGCAACCACAGGTCCAGGGGATGCACCTTGGCAATATAGCCCTGGTCGGGCAGGTCGTAGGCGCCGGGGCCGTAGCTGTCATAGAGTGCATCGAGGCGCTTGTCGGTCAGCGTCTGCTCGCCCTTGGTGCCGGCCAGGCGCGCGCGCACGAAGCTGTTGAAGCTGTCGCGGCTGGCCTCCGGCAGCAGATAACGGTGGACCGCGGCCAGGCGGATCGCCGTGGGATGCAGGCTGTCGAGGAAGGTTTCCAGGCGCCCCTGGGTGTCCTTCTTCTGGTATTTCTTCCAGAACTTGAGCAGGAACGTGGTGCCTTCGCGGTCGGCGAATTGCGCCAGGTATTCCTGACGGCGCGGCTCGTTGTCGTCCTTGAGCAAATGCGCGCTGTTGTTGGCACTGGTGTAGGTGGTGTAGCGCACCAGATCGCGCATCAGGCGGATAAAGGGCAGGTTGATCGATTCACGCAGGGCGTCGCGCAGGGTCGGGTTGCGGCCATTGTCTTCGTTGCGAAAGTTATGGAAGCGGTGCAGGCCACCACCGGTGAAAAAGCTCTCGCCCGGGCTTGCCGAATAGGTGCGGTCAAGCGCAGCGTCGAGCATGTCGGCCAGGGATTTTCGGGGGTTTTGGAGCAGGTAATCGACGGCCCAACGGCTGATGCGGTCCTGCTCCGCAACCTCGATTTTTTTCAGTGCCGCAGGTGTTGCGGCGCCGTAGCGCTCATGCAGTTCGGCGACGATTTGCAGGTAAGTGGTGAGCACCCGCAGCTTGGCGGTGGAGCCCAGTTCCAGTTTGCTGCCGTTGTTGATGTCGAAGGGTTGGTCCGTGTTGTCGGTCTGCACCCGTACCCGTGCGCCGTCGTTGGTGCGCTCGAACAAGGTGAAGCTGTAGCGTACCTGCGGGGTACTCGCCGGGGTGAGCAAGCGCTCGCCGAGTAACCCGACTTCGGCGGCATAGTCAGGGGCGGCAAGGCGTTTGAGGTAGGTGGTGACTTGCTCTTGCAACTGGCCCTGCAAAGTACTGGTGGCCGACAGGTCCAGGCGGTCCAGGTCGTACAGTGGGCGGTCGAGCAGGGCGGCCAGGCGGCTGCGCGCGACGCTGATACCTTTGTTGGTCTCGACTTTTTGCAGGGTTGGCTGCTGCTGCCAATCACGGTAGCTGACCTTGCTTGCCAGCGCCGCCGTCACCAATTCGGCCGGCACCACACCATTTTGCGCCAGCAACCGCAAGTGGCTGTCGGTCAGTTGCACCAGGTCGTCACGGCCCTTGGTCAAGTAATAGGAGGGGCGGCGCTGGGCGATGATCAGCGAGAGCACTTGGCGCAACGCCAGGCCGCGCGCTGCGAGGCTGGCCGGGGTTTGTGCGGTGTCGTTCAAGGCCTGGTTGACCTGGGCAAACTCGGCGCCGTACCACACCCGCAACCCCTCGGCGATGCCATGCACTTCGCCGTGCCCAGGGACCGCCGACAGGGGCACGCTGTTGAGGTAGTCGCGCACTACGTTTTGCCGTGCGGTGAGGGTTTCGGGCCCGTGCTGGTAGGCGCGTACGCTGGCGGACAGCATCTGGCGGATCTTTTCGCTGCCCGACAGGGTCAAGCCGTCCGGGGAGTGGCGGTACTTCTCCAATTGCGTCGCCAGGGTGCTGCCGCCCGCCGATTGCCCTGGCAGGTGCAACTGACGGGCGACTTGCGACCAGGCAGCCTTGGCAAAGCGCGGCCAGTCCACGGCGGGGTTCGCCTGGGGCGGGTCAGGGTCGAGCAATTGGCGGTTTTCAATGAACAGCAGGCTGTGGACCATCAGCGCTGGCACCTCGTTGAAGTGCTTATACAGCTGAGGCGGATAGTTGAATTGATAAAGCGGCGCGGCGCGGCAGTCGGTGATGGTCAATCCGGCTTGCAGCTTTTCGGCATAGGGAATGAACAGGCCATGGCGGCTGTAGCCCATCAGCGCGTCGGAAAAGCGCGCCTGGGATTCGATCAGATAGTTGCGCTTGAGCAGGCGCGGCAGGAACTCACCCAGGGCGCTGTAGCCCAGGCGCCGATCGAACGGACCGTCGTCGGGGTACACCATGGCATCGCTGGCGCCGGGGGCCACCGTGTAGGTCAGTTGGGCCGCCCACTGGCTGAATGTGCGGGCTTGCCAGTGGGCCGTGTGCATTTCACGGGTGGCGGCAAACCCCAGGGCGATCAGGGCCATTAACAGAATCATCCAGTACAGCCGGCGCCACGACTGGGCGGGTTTGAGTTTTTTTGCCAGCGGCGTGGCTGACGGGCTGTCAGCTTGCGCCTGGTGTGAGTCGGTTTGCCACAGTGCGCCCATAGTCGATTGACCATTCTTATAGATTGATCGGACTTGTCTGAAGCGTAGACGCTGATTGACTGCACTACGAAGTTTGTAGGGCGCTAAAGATCGAGTCGTCAGACGGGAGAGTAAATAACTACCGCGTCGCCAGGATGGCAGCGGGTAGCGTTCGTGATTTAAACCATCATAGAGCTCTGCCATGACCCTTTCCGACACCGCTTCAGGCTCGCCGCGCCAAGCCACCATTGAGCAAATCCAAACCTTGTTCGGCGAGCCGCCGAGCCTGCTCACAGTCGCGAACGACAGTGTCCAGGCTTATCTGGACGAGCATTTGGGCGCGGGAAAAGGGCAGGTTGGCTTGATTTACATCGCCACCCCGACCGATGACGACGACGCGCTGGCCTACCGGTCTTTGCCCGAGTGGGTGCTGCAACGCTTGGCCAGCAGCAAGCCCTTGCTGTTGGTGGCGGACTATCACGTCGTGGTGCAGCGCGTGCGGGAAGTATTTGTGGTCGGTGGCCCGACCCTCAGCGAGCTGGAGCCGCTGCTCAATCGCTGCGGCGCGGGGTTGTTGGGGGCGTATGCACAGCGCTTGCAAGCCTGGTGGCGTGAGGCGTTGCCGGTGGAGATGACGCGTTGGGGCTACCTGTCGGATGATCTGCTGACGTTGCTGTACGATGCCGGCAAACCACCCGGTTTCAATGACGAAGGATTTGCCCGGCTGTTCCCCAAGACCCTGCTGCACCCGACGCGGCCCGACCGCGAGTGGAGCGCCCACGGTGAGGCGTTGCGTGTACAGGCGGTGTTCCTGGCTGGCGCGACGCCGTTGATGTTGCCGTTGCTGATCCTCAGCCACGGGCAACAGACATTGCTGTTCAGCCCGGCCAGCGGTGTTCATCCATTGGGCAGCATCGACGATGTGGCGGCGCTGTTACCGGCCTATGTGCCCGAAGACGCCGACACTGAACAGTGGTTTGCCCAGGACGTGGAAAGCGATCCCTTCGATGCGTTGGCCGCCAGTTACCTGGCGCTGCAGCTGCGGGAAATCGATCGCATCGACCGCAACCTGCCCCTCGCGCCGGGCCAGCACCAAGCGTTGCTTGCGTACATCACCAACCCCCACCGCTGGTTTGTTGCGCACCTGAGTGCAGGCCAGCGCAAGCTGCGTGAGGCCCTGCCGTTGTGGCTGGTCCATGCCAACCGTGACGACAGCATCACCTACGCACGTCTGGTCCAGGCGCTGGTGCTGGCCCGTGAGCACAGTGGCCGGCAACATTTTCTGGACGGTATTGATTCAATTCAGGTGTTTGCCGACCGGGCCTTGCGCACTTGCCTGCAAGCCGAACCCGCCACCAAAACAGTACGGCCCGCCGACGTTCAGTTGACCTTCAACCGCGTGATCGCTGCGGCGATTCCAGTCCCAGGGGGCTTTGTCGCCGGTGAAGTCGACCCGGTCACGGTGAGCCTGACCGAGCTGGCCCTGGAAAACCTGGCCGGCTTCCCGCACACCGTCATCGAGATCACCCTCAAGGGTGCCCAAGCCCCCGAGTGGTTGACCTATGGCCTGCTTCAAGGTTGTGTGGAAAAAGCCGATGTGGGCCAGGCCTACCCGGATCTATTGAAGAAAAAACTGCTGGATGACCCGCTGGAACGCAGTCGTCGCTCAGGGTTGTTCACCCGCCAGTTACGGGTGCAACTGCCGATGCTGGCGCTGGAACTGAAACTCAAAGGTGAGCACGGCCTGACTCAGGAAGGTGTCGACCGCGTACAGGCCGCGTTGCAAGCCAGCCTTGCCGAGCGCAAGGTGCAAGGCCAGGCGATGACGTTGTGGCCGCTGGCATTCAAGGCTTCGCCTGAGGCTGCGCAGGATGTGGTCACTAATCACTTCATCATTGGGCCTGCTACCGGGAGCGCTGGCGTTCATCTGCTGTACCGGCCCTTGCTCAAGCCGATGTTGCAAGGGTTCGAGTCGATCAAGGCTTTGTTTGACGCCATCAAGACTAACGGCCCGCTGCAGGATGACGTGCTGACGTGGCTCGCCCCGGCACGCCAGGCGGTGTATGCCAACGGCGGCTTCCTTGAACCGCATATCCGCCGCTTTTTACCCGGTGATGAATTTACGCTGTACGAGAAACCTGCCCCGGTCCAGCTCAGCAAACAATTGAACGACGAGGACGCTTGCAGCCCGGTCTTTGAGGGCACGGCCCAGGCCCTGGTGGCTCTGGCGGATCGGCAATCGGTATCGAATGCCGAGCAGCGCTGGGCCAGGCTCAAAGAGGTGGGGTGGCTGCTGTTCGGCAGCGTCCTGCCGTTTGCCAGCGGGCCCTTGCAACTGGGGGGGTGGCTGGTGCAACTGATCGACAGCCTGCAACAAGACATTCAGGACTTGGCCAGCCAGGATGAACAGGTCAGGAACAAAGCGGTCATGGACGTGTTAAGCAATCTGATGGTTGTCCTTGCCCATCAAGCCACGCCCCATGATCCTTTACCGCCATTGCAGCTGGAGCATCCGGTGTTCGCCCCCCTGGCCCGAGCCACTGCCACCACCAGGGTGCCCACACGTGGCGCACCGCCCGCGACGTTCAGCTCGCCGACCCGGTGGAGTAACGCCCGCGATACCCTGACCGCCGCGCAACATGCACGGGCCCGTACCTTGAGCCTGGGCGCGTTCTCAGGCGGCTGGGACCACGCCGAGTCAAGCGGCCCGCGCCGTGGCTTGTTGCGTGACACCGCTTATTCGCCGCCGCAATGGCGAGCCTTGGTGCGTGGGCATCTTTATCGGGTGGTGGACGAGTCGGGCGCGTGGCGGGTGATCAGCGCCGATGGTGCCCAGAAAGGGCCGTGGCTCAAGCCGTTGGGGGACGGGCATTGGGATTTCGATGGGCGCTTGCGCTTGGTCGGCGGCAATGCCGATGCGGCGATGGAGGCTCAGTTGCAGGCGCTGGAGCTTTCACTGCCACGCCTTGAAGAACAGTATCGTGAGGCTGGACGTTCGCGTGCCAAAGCGGCTGCCGCCATGCAGGTGGCGCGCAAGCTGGTGGTTGAGTCCAAAGATAAAATCGACGCCCAACAGCTTGCCAGGCTTGAGCAGCGTTACCAGCAGGAACTGCGCAACAAGGTCGAGTTTTCCGAGAAGGAACTGCAACTGCTCATGCGTCTGCGGGCAATCAAGCCCCGTCCCCGTTACGAGGAAAATCTGTGTGAAATACTCGAGTCGCTGATTCTCACCTTGCGATTGATGGACGCTGACACCCGTGAGCGCATGATCCAGATCAATCGGCGGATCAAACCTTTGTTGGATCTGCTGCAAGACGAAACCGATGACGAAGCCGGCTCCGACCTTAACCGTCAGGCCCATGCCAACCTGGAAAAAAACATGCGCGAACAGGTGACGGCCGAGGACGCAGCTATCAGCAATCGCAAGTTGGAAAGCGCCTATATGGAGCAGTTGAACAGCGTACCGCGCCTGGGCCGTGACAAAGCCCGGGCGCTGGACGCACAGCTGCCTTCGCGCCCCTCCATTCTGGATTTGCAGGCGTTGCAGGTCACCACGCTGTGGGGCATCACCATCGACATTGAAGGGCCGCCCCTGGAAGCAGAGTTTTTCGACAGCTTGAACCGGGTGATCAATCGTGCCCGTTGGGCCAGCCGCTCCCTGGCCGAATTGGAGAACCTGACCACCACTGTTGAGGAGCGTATCGAACTGCTTAAAAGCCTCAGTCATGTCTACGCGGTGACCGACGACCATATTCAGTTCTGGCGAGCCATGGCACCGGACACCTTTGACTTGCCCAACCTGGAAAAGCTGCAGGCGCTGTTGGCCGACCTGCACCAGCAAGTCGATGGGCAACTGGCTGATCTGCTGGCACCGTTGCCTGGCGGCAGACAACCCAGACAATCCAGGCCGCCCAGCGCAGCAGGGGCGCGGGTCAAAAAGATCATCCGCACCCGTAACCGGGATGTTTATGTGGCACGCATCAAGACGCCAGCGGGTACGGCAGAGCTGGTGGATGACAAAGGCAGTGTGCTTGCCACCTTCACCGAGGCTGAAGACGGCATATGGGAGCCGGTTGAGCCTGAAGCCCGGCGCACGGCCAACCCACAATTGGGCGCGCTGCTGAACAAGGGCCAGCGTTTGTTGGCGGATGTAGATATCGCCATCCTCAAGGTGCAGGCGTTATCCAGCCAATGTGAGCCTTCCTCTCTGCAAGCTTTGCTGGCGGCACAAGCCAACAGCCGACGGATGGTTGCCGCAGATATCGATAAAAAGCTGCGCAGCCTGAACTTGTCACGGCTGGCGGCGACCCAGTTGAACAATGCCAGGGTACGCGCCAGCGACCTGCGTGCCGCTGCGACACGTCTGGAAGCCGCTGGGGTGGAAGCCCGCGTGCGAGCAAGCAAGTTGAAGTTGAGTCGCGCCGAAGATGTGGACTTCCTGCATGGGCTCAATGAAATTCGCATCATCCGCGAGGGCGGGCGTGTGCCCGTCAAGGATAAGCCTCGGGACTTTATGCAGGTGTACGCGGTATTGGATGCACACAGTGAGCAACCTCTGTGTTACGCGCATTTTCACTATGAAAACCGCGAGGGGCCGGACGACCACTACACCGCTGCCCACCTCAAGAGCCCTGAACAGGAACGCCTCGGGCGCCAGGCCCAGGCCCAGGCCGAAGCCCAGGCGTTCGCGCGGATTCGCACCGGCCAGACCGGCCGTGTACAGCAGACCCTGGAGATCGAACGGACGAGCATTTCGAGGCTGTTGGCCAGGCGCTTGTTCTTTAGTGTTGATTGATTGTAGGGGTCAGTTCGCTCATGCCTGCGGTGGATGAGCGAGCCTAACCCGTAACAGGTTATGCAATACTCTGCGCCGTTTTACCCTGGGAAGGCCGGTCTAGAGGCCTGGTACTTCCCCCGTCCAAGGACTTTTTTACGGGGCATATCGCCAAATTTGTGTGTTTATAGAGTGAAATATCCTACCGCTTGCTTTTTATACTGACGCCCCGCTGACCTGGCCGCCTACGCCCGCCAGGCGGGTTTGCCCACGAGGCAGACCCGGTCAAGCCGGTGTATCGGCCTACACGCTGCTGCACCACAGGCTCGGTGGCTTAATCCAATAACAAAATGAGGTTGTATCCCTATGCCTGTCGGCAAACCACTGCCCCCTGGCGAGACCGCTCAAGGCGGACCGCTCAAACGCGAACTCGGTGAACGGCATATTCGCCTGATGGCGCTTGGCGCCTGCATCGGTGTGGGCCTGTTCCTGGGTTCGGCCAAGGCGATTGAAATGGCCGGCCCGGCGATCATGCTCTCGTACATCATCGGTGGCCTGGCCATTCTGGTGATCATGCGCGCCCTCGGTGAAATGGCGGTACACAACCCCGTGGCCGGTTCGTTCAGCCGCTATGCCCAGGATTACCTCGGGCCGTTGGCGGGTTTTCTCACCGGCTGGAACTACTGGTTCCTGTGGCTGGTGACCTGCGTCGCGGAAATCACCGCCGTCGCGGTGTACATGGGCGTCTGGTTCCCCGACACGCCACGCTGGATCTGGGCCCTGGCGGCGCTGATCAGCATGGGCACCATCAACCTGATCGCGGTAAAGGCTTTCGGTGAGTTCGAATTCTGGTTTGCACTGATCAAGATCGTCACCATCATTGCCATGGTGATCGGCGGCGTCGGCATCATTGCCTTCGGCTTCGGCAATGACGGCGTTGCACTGGGCATTTCCAACCTGTGGGCCCATGGCGGCTTCATGCCCAATGGCGTGCAGGGCGTGTTGATGTCATTGCAGATGGTGATGTTCGCCTACCTGGGCGTTGAGATGATCGGTCTCACCGCCGGTGAAGCGCGCAACCCGCAGAAGACCATCCCCAGCGCCATTGGCTCGGTGTTTTGGCGCATCCTGTTGTTCTATGTGGGCGCGTTGTTCGTGATCCTGTCGATCTACCCGTGGAATGAAATCGGCACCCAGGGCAGTCCGTTCGTGATGACCTTCGAGCGCCTTGGCATCAAGACTGCTGCCGGCATCATCAACTTCGTGGTGATCACCGCCGCGCTTTCCTCCTGCAACGGCGGTATCTTCAGCACAGGGCGCATGCTCTATAGCCTGGCGCAGAACGGCCAGGCGCCAGCTACCTTTGGCCAGACCTCCAGCAATGGCGTGCCGCGCAAGGCGCTGCTGTTGTCAATCTTTGCCTTGCTGCTCGGCGTATTGCTCAACTATCTGGTACCGGACCAAGTGTTCGTCTGGGTGACCTCCATCGCCACCTTCGGCGCGATCTGGACCTGGCTGATGATCCTGCTGGCTCAGCTCAAGTTCCGCAAAGGTTTGAGCCCTGCCGAGCAGGCAGGCCTCAAGTACCGCATGTGGCTGTACCCGGTCAGCTCCTACCTGGCGCTGGCGTTCCTGGTACTGGTGGTGGGCATGATGGCGTACTTCCCGGACACCCGCGTGGCCTTGTATGTGGGGCCTGCGTTCCTGGTATTGCTGACTGTGCTTTACCATGTGTTCAAATTGCAGCCAACGGCTACCCATAGCACTGCAACGCGCTCGGTTTAACCTGTTGCAACGGCCTGCCGCAGCAGGCGGGCCGTTTTCTTTCAGGGCCGGGTGATTGACGCCCGTATGGCTTGCGTCAGTTGTCGCAGCAGCGAGGCCAACTCCTCCTTTTCATCGTCGATGATTGCCTGGCGCCGGTCCAGGTAGGCGTCCGAGCGTCTGTCCAATTCCTCCCGATTAAGCCTTTCGATTTTGTGGCGCGTGGTGTCCCGAATGGCCGTGAATGGCTCTGGCAGGTGGCGCGTCATGAACTCGATCCAGAAGGGTTCGGTCATCAGCGCTTCGTACGCGGCGTCGGTGTTCTTGAGCGCTTGCAGCCGCTGGCGAGCGCGGGTGACGTCTGCGGCGCTGACCCAGCTGTCGACCGAGTACAGCATTTCCTCGCGACCTACCGGCAGGCTGAACTCCTGAGCCAGCGCTATGCGTAAGTAAAGCTTGATTTCAACGTCGTCCGGGTTTTTGTCAGCGGCACGCAGCGCCAGAATATGTTCCTCTGCGAATTGGTCCAGTTCACGCAGGAAGAATACGCTGATGCTCAGTTCCATCAGTTCGCGGCTGGCTTGCAGAGTGGCGGGTTGCACCTTGGCCTGGTGACGCCGGTGCGCGATTTCCATATCAATGAAGGTCAACAGCGCACCGTCGCCGCAGGTGCCTGCCAGGTAGGTGTTGAGGAAGATTTCATTGCGCAATTCAGTGGAGTCGCCCATGGCCTCCATCAGTTTCCAGACGCGTTTGGTCAGTGCTGGGCGCAAATGCGTATTGCGATAGGCATAAGCGCTGGTCAAATCCCGGAACACCCGAAAGGCGTCATCGGGCCTGGGCTCTTCGATCTGCAGCAGTTGGTCCCAGAGGGTGCGGCGTTGTGCGTGTTCAGCCTGCGGTATGCCGCTCAACCAATCGGAACAATCTGCCGGGAGCAGTTGATGGACAATTCCGGGTAATGGCCCACCGGCGGTGTTCCCGGTGCGCAGGCGGTATTCACCTATCAATGCCAGGGACTCGGCATTCAGCGGGTTGTCATGCAAATTGATATTGCGGCTGGAGCGGACCCTTCGATCGGATTGGAACAGCGTCGTCGGCAACGTCGTCAGTTGATTCTCCTGGAGCAGCAGTTGGGTCAGGAGAGGCCTGCTTTCAGCCCCGGCGGGCCATTGATCGAGCTGGGTGTTACGCAGGTTGAGGATTCGTAAACGCTCCATGGCGCTGACGTCCGGAGCCAGGCGCAACGGGTTGTCGTTCAGGTTCAACTCCTGCAACGCCGTCATTTGCCCCAAACGTTGGCGAGCCTCCTCGGTCAAGGTGATGTTGTTGCCACCCAGGTTCAGAATTTGCAGCTGGCGCATCTGGGTGATTTCGACGGGCAGCTCGTTGAGCAGGCAATCGATATTCAGCGTACGCAGATTGGAAAAGCGACTCAGAAAGGCGTTGCCGGTGGGCGGGAAAGCATTGCCCGAGATGTTCAGGTATTCAATGTGTTCAAAGCCCCGTGTTCCCAGGATGAAGTCGGCGTCGGGCAGGTTGTTGTCATCCAGACGCAGGATCATACAGTGGGTATCGAACTGGCCGTGGATATGGCCGCGCCAGGTTTCCCGGCGCCAGGCCCGACGAATGTGCTGGGCCAGGTGGCGCCGCCGGCCCATGTTCAGCCCCAAGGGGTCGGTGGCAGAGTCGTCAATGGGCTGCGGGGTTTCTGCCCACCGGGTCAAACCGTAATCCAGGCTGGCGTATTCGACTCTGCGCCGTTCCAGTTCCAGCAGCAGGGCGGGTTGTGACAGGCCCAGTGAGTCGATCAGATCACCGGCGTGCATCGCATTGAGGCTGGGGTAGAGCGCCTGGACTTTGCTGATCAGGTCTGGCGACCGAAGGGGGCGGGCGGGCCACAGGTTTTGCAGCGAAAGCGGGTACACCACGAACGAGCTGTTTACCTGCATGGGCGGCTGCAGCCATGGCGGAATATGGGGCAGGTCGAGCAACCGTTTGATCGACACACGCTGGTTGAGCGCCAGGTCGACGATACGCGCCTGCAGCGCCGTTGGGTCCAGCCGGTCAGCCACACCCAAGGCCTCGCATTCGCGTGTCGACAGCAGCAGGATAATCGCGCTCAACAGGTCACAGGTACTGTCTGCCGGATCGTTGAGTGAACGGCCTTGTGCGTCGAGCGCACGGTAACGCCCACCCTCCCGGACAAGTGAGCGGCGATCGGTGCCGTTCAGATTACCGCCGCTCTCGAGCAGGCGCCCCGGGTCGCGTTCAGAGTGAACATCCAGGCGCAATTGTGCAGGCCAGCCCGGAAGGGTTTTGAGCAAGTGCAAGATGATGGAGTCGCTGTCGGGGTTCATCAGGGTGGTCAGGTACAGGCCTTCATACGCACGGTTGAGGCGCAGGTCGTTGGCGGTCAGCCGGGCTTGTTCGGCCAGGCGCAGGCCGACCTGATCCTTGTCCTGGAGCTGGCGCTGTTCTTTGAGCGTGGCCTGGCCGAGGATGGCCCTGACGGCACTGACGGGCAGATGGGGATGCTGAGCTTTCAGGCGCGTCTCCAGAAGTGTGCCGGGCTGTTCGCTTTGCGTGTAAAACTGCTCGAACAACTGGGCCCGTTCCTGGTAGGCGTACTCGGCGATTTTCTTTGCCAACTTGAACTGGCGTTCTTGCACGGTGCCTGGCAGTTCCCCCAGCAGCGCCTGGACCAGGGTGTCATTGAGTGCCGCATCGTGCAGCGGCGTCGGCCCTCGGGCGTCGGCTTCTGAAATCAAGATCTTCTCTATGGGGTTTTTGACCCTGGCCGGGTATTGCGCCAGTACTTGGCGTTGTCTGCCCACCACTTGCAACACATGGGTCTCAGGCCAGCCCGGCAGCAGGCTCAGCAACATCAATTGCAGGGTCGGGCGGGCGTTGTGGCGGGCTGACGCCGTGCGCATGGCCTCGATGAAGTGCAGGATTTGCCGCTCGATAGCCACCCGCTTACGGGTATCGGCAAGCAGCGGCGGTGGCGGCAGGCCGGCGCTGTGCACTTCACGCAGGGCCCGAGCCGGGGTATCGGTGATGGCGAGGATGCGTGCCGAGGTTGGCCGGTCGATGTGGAGCTCTTGCGGGCCCAGGCGATAGAGCAATGCATGGTCATCCCAGCTAAGCGGGTCTTCGCTGGCCAAGCGCCAGGCGCCGTGGCCATTGTGTTCGAGCCGTGGTGTATCGACGCCGACTTTCTGCGGATGCTTGAGCCGCCACTTGAGCACTTGTTGATCGAATGTGATCGGATACAGCGAGCCGTAGAGGGCAATCAACTGCTGGTCTCGCCATTGATAGATGCCCTCGGCATTCGCCTGCACGTGCGCCGGCAGCAGCACATTCTGTTCGTACTGCCCCAGAGAACCGTTGAGCAGGCTGACACCTTCGGGGCCGCGCCGTTCGCTCATCAGGTCGCCCAGGGTTTTGCGCAGGCCCTTGGCATCGGTGTCGGCGGTCATGCCCAATTGGGTGCGTTCGTGAGGTTGCAGCACCGAGGCAATGGCCAGGTAAAAACTGTCGGTGGTGGGCGATACAGGAATGGTGCCGCCGTTGCGCATGTCATACGCCTCGTAGCGGCCTTCGCCGTAATGGCGCAGTTCAACGGTGGTGTCATCAGGCCCCGTCGAGACATAGGGCCGGGTGATAACGCCATCGACGACCTCGGTCACCACGAAAGCGCGGTTGAGCCGCGTGCGTAGCAGGCTGGATGCAAACTCCCGGGCCCACTGGTCGTTGTCTGGATTGAACGGGCGCGAATGGTACAGGCCGTCGATGGCGGCATCGAGACGCAACGCGATGCGGTGTTGTTCCAGCCGTTGATGGACCGTGGGTGGCAGGGTGGCGTCCTGTAAAAAACGTGCTTGCTGCTCCGAGGCCAGTGGGTGTTGTTCAAGCAATTGTGCCAAGTTGGCTGGCGTGAGCGGGGGATAGCGTTCGTGCAGTTTTCGCAGCAATGGCGTGATCGCTACCAGCGGTTGAGCCACCGTGGTGGGTACAAGCGAACGGGCCGGATGGCCCGCAGGCATTTCGTGGCGGGTGTAGCCGGCGAAACGGGTCATGGCGTTGAACAGGTCGGCACGTCGGGCCTGGGCCAGGGCGCTGATTTGCAGGCGCAAGCGGGCGATACGCTGGGTATTGTTGAGCAGCGGGCTGCCGGCCTTGCCCAATACGGAACCGGCGGGTTGCTGGCGCAGGATCAGCTCAAACAGTGCCTGCCTCGTCGTTTCGCTGTCAGCAGGATCATCAAGCCCCGCGTAGCGGCCATCGTCGCGCCGCTTGATATTAATGGCCGTGGTCGTCTGCTCACTGGCGCTGTAGGTTTCGCTCAGATTGCCTTGGCCGTCATACACATTGATTGCCGCGCCCGCCGGCCACTCCGGTAATTGAGTCAGCAGGCACAGCACGGCACCGTCGGCGTGGGGCGGCATGTGGCCGCGTCGATGAAAGGTGTGGATGAGTTGTTCGATCACACGGTCGGCCTGCAGTCGACGCACCCCTTCGGTAAGGTTGACCGGCGTCGGCTGGCCTGCCCAGATAGCATCCAGGGTACTGCGGCTGGTGGCCGTGCTGCGCAGCAGGTTTTCCATGGACTCAATGGGCACGGCGGCAGCGCCATTGGGCAGCATGCGTTCGGCCAATTGCACGTTGGACAGGGTGTGTGCGTTTTGCAGGTCCAGCGTCCACGCGTCCAGGTGCGGGGCGAACACAATCGGTGGGGCAAAGCCGCCCTGGTGGTCGTTCTTGAGCACAAAGCGCATCAGGCGGTTGTCGTAGCCCACCTCCACCACGTGTTTTTGCTCGGCCGCTTGAAGCCACACGTACTGTTTGCCCCTGAGCGAATAGATCCCCTGGGCATTGGCTATCTGGCCGTTGAGCAGGTGCTGGTCGAGGATCGCGTAGCGGCTGATGTCGGGTTTCCACAGCGCAGGGCTGCCATCGTTGCGCGTGACTTTGCGTGGGTTGCCCAGTTGCTGGAGCAACTGGTCCATACGGCGACGATGTACCCGGCCGGCGGTAGAGATCAGCAGGCCGCTGATTGCCAGGTCGGCGACGTCACCCATCGCGGCGGCAAAGGTACTGGCCTCGCCCTTGAGCGCTTCGTTGACGCCCTGCGTGACGCTGTGGGCCAGGCTGCCGAATACCGCCACTTGCATGACCCGGTTCAAGCCGGTGACGCCGCCCGGTACAGGCGTCAGCAACAATTCCAGGACTTCGGCGGCAATCGCGGCGGCGCCATCGATGACGGCTTGCACGTCGCGGTCCGTACGGGTATTGGCCAATGTGGCCAGGTTGGACTGCAATTGTTGCACCATCGAGGCGGTCAAAGTGTCGACCACTGAAACGGGACGCGGGCTCTTGGGCACGGGTGTGAAGCGCAGGTCAGCCAGCGTGCGCTCGGGGAACAGGTAGTGCAGGCTGTCGTACAGAAAAGCGGCAGCGGCAGACAAACCCTCGGGGCGCTCTTGCGCGTACAACAGGCGTTTGAACTCGTTGAGTTCGGCGATCGGCAACTGGCGAGAAAACCAGCCCAGGTCGTGTTTGCGATGGCTTTCTTTGAGTTGCGCCAGAAATTGGGCATGGGCGCTGCGTGCATCGGGATGGAAACGCAGCGCGCCACCGGGGCGGAAAGGGAAGTAGGAGACCACTCCAAGGCTGGCGACCGGAATCAGCAGCAGCGGCAATGGAACAGCGCTGGCGGGCGGCGTGAGGGTGACCTGCGGAAACGCACCTGACGGTTTGCTCAGCGCCAATTGCTCAATGTGCTGGACCGTTTCATCCTTGTCGATGGCCTCGATCAACGTGTTGTAAAGCCCAAGGGTCAGGCCAGAGCTGCGGCGATTGCGATAGGCCTCTAGGGCCTCGAAGCGCAGGCAGGCGCGTGCACTGGTGCGCAACAGGGCATGCAGGTTGCCGCCCGGGCGCAACTGCGCATTGAGGGTTGCTTGCAGCGCGCCGCCCAGGTCCAGCTCGCGGGTGATAGCGATAAACGACTCCACCGTCAGCGACTTGTCGTGGCTGCCGGACAGGTAGGAAGCGTCGACGAATGTGTGGCCGGAAGCCTGGCGCGTCTGGGTGGCGAAACTGAAGTTCAGGCACGCGGCTTCCCACAATGACATCGTCGACAGGTGCGGCCGGTATTTCCATTCGTCATACGCCCTGCGAAAGCGCTTGGGGTTCAGGCCGTTGACCGTGCTTGCACGGGGCTCCCACGGGAGGGGCGGCGAGACCGGTTCCAGATAGCGTGTGTGCAGGTAGATTTTTTCCGGATCCTGGCCGCCGACCTTCGCCCTCAGGCGTGCCAGGCCCTGCGCCTTGAAGGTGCTGATCAGGGTGTTGTTGGCGGCTTCCACCGCCATGAGTGCGCGATGTGCCTCGCGCTGCAGCTTCACATACTCACGTTGTTGGGTGGGCGTGAGGCTGGCCAGGGTCTGGGCGACGGTGTCGCGGATCATTGCCAGGGCTTGTTGCCGGTTCCAGGACTCGCTGTCTTGCAAGGTCCCGGATAAACCGTTGAGCAGTAACTGGGTGGGCATGGCGCCATTTCCTTTCACGGTGAGGTGGAAGGGCAATGGAACCATCCTGCTGATGGGCGCCGTGGCTAACTATGTAGCGATGCGGCGCGGGCGGCGGCGCGTTGGTTCAGTTGCTTGTTGACGTCCAGCCACCCCGCGAGTGCCGCCATCAGCGCCGCCCCTGCCAGGGCCGTGGTCAGCTTGATCGCCAGGGAGTCGCCGGCCATGGCATTGAGCATATCGGCCAACGGTGCCAACACCACCCCCAGGCAAAACACTTCCAGGGAATAACGCCCCATCCGCGCCAGTTGTCGGGCCAGCCACTGTTGCGTCCAACCGACATCGGGAAGGAGTTTGGCGGTGACGTAGGCCAAGGCCAGGAAGTGCAGCAGGCGCACGGGGGACAGGTCAGTCTTGCTGATAGGGTACAGCCATTCGCCAATCGCCCTCGGCATCCAGGCGTCGTGCACCTCGGGCCAGCGCCACGACAAGGTGATCACGCAGGTCACCAACACGTAGACCGCAGCGGCCACCAATAGCGGTTGGCGCAGCAGCGGGCGTGCATCGACCGGGCCTGGCGAACGCAAGGCCGACGCACCGCCGAGGATAAACAGGCATTGCCAGGTGACAGGGTTGAAGTACCACACGCCGCCGTTGCTGGCCGGCAGGTTCCAGCCTTGCCAAGGCGCCAGCAGATACACCGCTAACGATATCGCCACCATCAGCGTGGGCGCTCGCACCAGCAGCGGCAGGGTAATGGGCAGGCTCATCATCAGCACGATATACAGCGGCAATGGGTCGGTCAGGTTGGGTTTGAAGCGCAGCAACAGCTCATCGAGCAGGGCCTGCTGGGTGTGAGTGAGGAAATATTCGAGGCCCATCTCCTGCACCAAATCGCGGGTTTCGATATGGCTGTTGGCAAAAATCACGATGCCCATCAACAACGCCAACAGGAAAATATGCACCACGTAAAGCGTCCATACCCGGCGCAGGATCTTCACGCAGGCGAACACGTAGCCGTCGCGCAGCAGGATCTTGCCGTAGGCCAGCACCGCCGCGTAGCCGGCCAGGAACACGAAGATTTCGGCGGCGTCACTGAAGCCGAAATTCTGCACGGTGACATTGGCCAGGGGGTTGTGAGGCACGTGATCCCAGAAAATGAAGATCAACGCCAGGCCCCGAAAAAAATCGATGCGCGGGTCGCGTCCGTTCAGCATGGCAGCGGGCTCTTGAACAAGTAGTTGATTGACGATAGGTGAGCGTGGGCGTCGCCGCACGTAGGGCGGGCGCAGGTTGGCGGTATTTGTAAGCAATTGCAAAGGCTGGGTATTACTGAATGTCTCTAGAGATCAATGATCACCAGGGTGCCCTGGCTGCCTATGAGCACACCGTGGGCAGTGCCGGCTTCCACCAGGTACATCTGGCCGGCGTCCACCCTGATGGCTTGATCACCGATGCGCAGGTGCAAGTACCCGCTGATCACCAACAACCCTTCGTTGTAGTCGTGGGTCTCTTCCTCGTACGCCTGTTCATCCATGCGCAGTACTTTGATCCGCGCCGGGCCAACCTGGCCCAGACGTGTGGATGTCCAACTGTCGGGCAGTTGCGCGGCGATAGCGACGAAGTCCAATAACGGCATGTGAATCTCCTTGTTTCAACGATGCCGTCGGTGGTCCGGTTCAGCAGGCGGCGGGTCTTGTCAGAAAGCGTCCATCAACAAGACCCGGCACGGCTTGGCTTGATGCTCATTGATCTGGGGCACCAACCGTTTGAAGTGCTCGGTCTGGCAGTGCGCATCCAGCGCCGCTTGATCCGGCCATTGCTCGATAAAAATGAAGTGCCCGGGGTCTTTTTGATCGACAAACAAGTCGTAGGCGATGCACAGCGGTTCCTGGCGGGTTTTTTCCACCAGTTCGGCGTACCAGGGGCGCACGGTTTCCACATGTTCGGGCTTGATAAAGTCTTCGGCGATGACTTTCAACATGCTAGGTGTCCTTTAGGCTGCAGCAATTTCATGCGGCTCAAAACTGTCCGCCCGCGCCATCTGCCACATCCGCGAATAAAACTCGCCGTTCACTTCCCCGGTGAGCAACTCCCCAGGCTTCAGGAATACATGCAACTGCGAAAACAGTTTGATCTCGGTCGCCGACATGCGTCGCACCAAGTGCTTGGCCGACAACTGCGACGGGTGATCGAGCCCGGCGGCGGCGAGCATTTCGGCCAAAGCGTGCAGCGTGTTGCGGTGGAAGTTGAATACCCGCTGGGCCTTGTCCGGCACCACCAAGGCACGTTGACGCAGTGGGTCTTGCGTCGCCACGCCGGTCGGGCATTTGTTGGTGTGGCATGACTGCGACTGAATGCAGCCAATGGCGAACATGAAACCACGCGCCGAGTTGGCCCAGTCGGCGCCGATGGCCAGGACGCTGGCGATGTCGAACGCACTGACAATCTTGCCGCTGGCACCCAGCTTGATCTTGTCGCGCAGGTTCAGGCCCACCAGGGTGTTGTGCACGAACAGCAAGCCTTCACGCAGTGGCACGCCAATATGGTCGGTGAACTCCACGGGGGCGGCGCCGGTGCCCCCTTCCTTGCCGTCCACCACGATAAAATCCGGAAGGATGCCGGTTTCGAGCATGGCCTTGGCGATGCCCATGAATTCCCACGGGTGGCCCAGGCAGAACTTGAAGCCCACCGGTTTGCCGCCGGACAGTTCGCGCAATTGGGCGATGAATTGCATCAGCTCGATGGGCGTGGAGAACGCACTGTGGCGTGACGGTGATATGCAGTCTTCGCCCATCATGATGCCGCGCGTATCGGCGATTTCCTGGGTGACCTTGTGCTTGGGCAGGATCCCGCCATGGCCGGGCTTGGCGCCTTGGCTCATCTTGATTTCGATCATGCGCACTTGCGGGTTCTGGGCCTGTACGGCGAAGCGTTCGGGGTCGAAACGGCCGTCGCTGGTGCGGCAACCGAAGTAACCGCTGCCCAGTTCCCAGGTAAGGTCGCCGCCGTTTTCTCGGTGATAGGGGCTGATGCTGCCTTCGCCGGTGTCATGGGCAAAGTTGCCGAGCTTGGCGCCGTGGTTGAGTGCCCGGATTGCGTTGGCGCTCAATGAGCCGAAACTCATGGCCGAGATATTGAACACCGACGCCGAGTATGGCTGTGCACACTGCGGGCCGCCGACCATCACGCGAAAGCTGCTGGGGTCGCTCAGTGGCGCAGGGCGCATGGAGTGGCCGATAAATTCAAAGCCTGACTGGTACACGTCAATCAGGGTGCCGAAGGGTTTGTCCGCCGTTTCGTTCTTGGCGCGCGAATACACCAGCGAGCGCTGGGCGCGGGAGAAGGGCAGGGCGTCGCTGTCTGACTCCAGCAGGTACTGGCGGATTTCCGGGCGGATGGTTTCTACCAGGTAACGAATATTGCCCAGGATCGGATAGTTGCGGCGCACCGCATGGGGGCTTTGCAGAAGGTCGACAATGCCGATCAGGCTGAGTACGCCGGTGACCAGCGTGATCGGCCACAGCCATTCATGTTCGATAAAGGGGAGGCTGGCGAGGGTGAAAATGACGCACACAGCAAAGAAGGCGTAGCGGCTTAACAAGGACAGGCTCATACGGTTTCCTTGGGTTCGGACTCTTCAGGTCGATCCGCCATTCTGCGCCTGTCAGGAAACCATAGACAACCTGTGGGAATATTCAGTTTGGCAACGCGGGTGGGACAGACTGGCCTGGGATAGACACCTGTCGGCGCTTGATTCGGTTCTACCCTTGTCAGCATTGATAGTTTCGGGCCGCTCTCAGCATCATCTTACTAGACGCAACAAGCCTAACCTTATTGCAAAAGGTTCTCGTTTGGGTGCTTGATGTTGTGTTACTGTATAACAAATCAACCGCACCCAGACGCCCCGGAGGCCTCATGAAAGCTGGTATCCACCCCGACTACCGCACCGTGCTGTTCCACGACACTGCCGCCGACGTGTTCTTCCTCATCGGTTCCACCGCCGACAGTGATCGCACCCATAAGCACAGCGACGGCAACACCTATCCCTACATCCCGCTGGACGTCTCCAGCGCCTCGCACCCGGTCTACACCGGTCAGCAGCGCAAGACCCAGGCCGAAGGCCGGATTGCCGGGTTCAACAAGCGTTTTGCATCGTTTGGGTCGAGCCCGAAAAAAGCTGACGCATGAGCATGATTCGGCGGCGTGCCCTACGCCGCCGTCTGCCGAATCGGCAGTACTACCCGAAACTTCGTACCCTTGCCTACCTCACTGCTGACGCTGATATCGCCACGGTGTTTCTTGACGATCCCGTAGGACAACGACAACCCCAACCCCGTCCCTTCGCCCACCGGCTTGGTGGTGAAGAACGGGTCGAAAATCTTCTGCACGGTGTCGGGGGCAATCCCACAGCCGTTGTCTGCGACTTCCAGCCACACGTTTTCGCCTTCCACTCCGTTGCTGATGGTAATGGTGCCGCGCTCAGGGCCCATGGCTTGTGCGGCGTTGATCACCAGGTTCATCACCACCTGGTTGAGTTGGGAGGCCAGGCATTCGATTTCCGGCAGCGGCGTGTAGTGCTTGACCACATCGGCCTTGTACTTGAGTTCGCTGGCGACGATGTTCAGCGTCGAATCGATGCCTTGCTGCAGGTTGGCGAATTGCCAGGTCTGGTCGTTATCCACCCGTGAGAAGTTCTTCAGGTCCTTGACGATTTGCACCACACGGCCGATGCCGTCCTTGGATTCGCGGATCAGGATCGGAATGTCGTCCTTGAGAAAATCCAGGTCCAGCTCGTTGCGCAATGCCGTGAGCGGTTCGCGATGTTCTGGCGCGCCGATGTGCGCTTCGCTGCGCTGGTAGGCATCGAGCATCTGTTGCAGCTGCTTGAAGTAGCTGTCGAGGGTGCTGAGGTTGGAGGAAATAAAGCCCACAGGGTTGTTGATCTCATGGGCGACACCGGCTGCGAGTTGCCCCAGTGAGGCGAGTTTTTCCGACTGCACCAGTTGGCTTTCCAGGAGCTTGCGCTCTTCAATTTCCAGTTGCAGCGCTTGGGTGCGCTCTTCCACCAACCGCTCCAGCTGCGAGGTTTGCAAGGAGGCGCGGCGGGCCATGTCCCATTTGTTGGCCAGGGTGTTGGCCATTTGCTGGACTTCAATGTTGTCGAACGGCTTTTTCAGGATCAGCAGGCGGTCGTGGGCGTGCAGGCGAAACAACAGGTCATCCCAGGAATAGTCCGAGTAGGCGGTGCACACCACCACTTGCAGGTCGGGGGCGACTTTCCATAGTTCTTCAATGGTCTTGGCGCCGTCCCAGCCCTGGGGCATGCGCATGTCAACGAAGGCCAAGGCATAGGGGCGCTGCTGCGCCATGGCGCTGGTCAGCAAGCCCAGGCCTTCCTCGCCGCCATACGCGCCGTGCAGTTCGAATGCCTGGGCTTGGGGTTTGGCCGCGTCGCCAAACAGTGCCGACTCCATCTCATCCAGCGCTTCGGTTGAGGCTTCGTCGGGCATCAGGATCTTGCGAAAATCCTCATGGATGGACGGTGTGTCATCGATCAGCAGGATGCGCCGGTTGGGAGGTTGGTTCATGAGCTGCTTCCGGCAAGGGTCAGGGGGATGGTCAAGGTGAAGACGGCGCCAAGGCCCGGCCCGTCGCTGTGGGCGCTGAGCTGGCCGTTCATTTCCACGGCGGCCAGGGCGCAGCTGTGCAGGCCGAAGCCGTGGCCTTCCTTGCGGGTGGTAAAACCGTGGGTGAAGATGCGTGCCATGTTCTCGGGCGGTATGCCTTCGCCATCGTCCTTCACGCTGATCTTCAGGGTCTCATCGCCTACCGATTCCACCGCCAGGGTGATTTGCCGTGGCCGCTCAGACAGTTTGTCCATGGCGTATTTGGCGTTGCTGATCAGGTTGACCATGATCAGCAGTAACCGGTGCTTGTCCGCCAGAATCTCCGGCACCGGGGCGTACGCTTTCACAACAGTGACATGGTGACGGCTCAGCGCGCCGGCGTTCATGCGCAGGGCGTCGTCCATCAAGGCGCTGATATTGACCGGCTCCAGCAAGGTAGACGCACCCGCATAGGATTGCTGGGTCGAGACGATGTCCTTGATGTGGTCCACGCTTTTGCTCAACTGCGCCAGCTCATCGCTCATGCCTTGCTGTTCGATGGCAATCGCTTCGACCAACTGGTTCAGATAGCCCGGCAGCAGCTTGCCCTTTTCATCCTCGGTTAGGAAGGTACCCAGGTCGCCTTGGTGAGCGTTGATCAGTTGCATGGCCTTGCCCAGGCCGAGCGCCTTGCTGCTGCGCAACTTGCGGCTGACCAGGTCGGCGGAGATGTTCACACTGTTGAGCACGTTACCGACGTTGTGCAGCACGTTAGTGGCGATCTCCGCCATGCCGGCCTGGCGGGCGCTGTCCATCAGCTCGCTCTGGGCATCCTTGAGCTGTTGCGTGCGCCGCTCCACCCGTTGCTCCAGGGTTTCGTTGGCGGCCTGCAAGGCGCGGTTGACGCGGTTGATCTCGGCGAAGCTGCGCAGCAGGCGCACCGCCAGATAAAGCAGTAACACCACCAGCAAGGTCGAGAAGATCAGCAGGTAGCGATGATACTGATGATCGATGAGGTCAGTGGCCTGCTGGTCCTGATTGAGGTGAGTGGTCAGGTCATCGAGGTGTTCGGCCACCGGTACGGCGGCAATCCGCTCGAGCAGGCTGTTGACCAGTGGCTGTTCGCGCAGGATCAGCGAAATATGATTGCTGAGAATCTCCACCGGTGCCTGGAACTCGCTGGGCAGGCTCTGTTGGTTGATGGCCAGCTTGCCCAGGCCCACCAGGATATCGGCGGCACGTTCGTCGCTGGTGACCTGGGCGAACTCCAGGCTGCTGAGCAGCAGGTCGTAAGTGTCGGTGGCCACGCTTTGCAGTTGCAGGCGGCCTTCGTCGGTCATGCTGTTGAATTGGGCCTGGATGTCGTCTTCGGCCGTCGGCAAAAAAGCCAATGAGTTACGCAGCACTGCGTTGTGGGATTTGAACTGGTCGACGAGCCGGGCTTTTTCCTCGATGGCCGTCAGGTACGCCGCATGGCTGGCTTGCCAACCGGGCAGGTCGGCAGCGCTGTGGTAGGTGTCGCGGCTCTCCAGTTCAGCGCCGATGCGGGTCATTTCGGTCAGCGGTGTGACCAGTGGGTCGTAGTTGTGGGTGATCGCGATGCGGGCCTTGAGTACTTCGCTGTCCCACTGGGCATTGAGCTGCTGGAGTTGGCGGATCAAGTCGCGCGACTGGGTATAAGTGGCTGTCTGGTCGCGTGAAGACTTGAGGTACAAAAACACCAGGGTGGAGGCCAGGAGCAGGGTGATGAGACCTAGCAGGATCTGACTGGTGCGTCGGCGTGACAAGGGTCTCATAACGGCTTGCCCGCCCATTCACCGGTCAGGGTCTTGAGAAACTGGATAATCAGGTCCTTGTCTTCCTGGGACGGGTTGCGCCCCAACTGGTACTTGAACATTACGTCAACCGCCTCTTCAAGGGTCTTGGCCGAGGCGTCGTGGAAGTACGGCGCCGTGACGGCCACATTGCGCAGGCTGGGCACCTTGAACACATGGCGGTCCTCTTCATCCTGGGTCAGCAGGTAGCGCCCCAGGTCTGATTCCAGCGGGTTGCCGCGGGCCTTGAAGTAGTCGCCCATCACGCCGAACTTCTGGAACATATTGCCGCCAATGTTCACGCCCTGGTGACAGGCGATGCAGCCGTAATCCTTGAAGCGTTGGTAGCCGTATTTTTCCTGGCGGGTCAGGATATCGGTGTTGCCCAGCAAGTATTGGTCAAACCGCGAGTTGGGTGTCAGCAGCGTGCGCTCGTAGGTGGCCAGGGCATTTTGCACATTGGAAGCGGTGACGCCATCGGGATAGGCCTGTTTGAACGCGTTCTGGTAGGCGGGCAGGGCAGAAAGGTTGCGCACCACGGTATTCCAGTCGCTGCCCATTTCCACCCGGCTGATCACCACCTGCTCGACCTGGGCCTGCAGCGTGTCCACCCGACCGTTCCAGAACTGTTTGAAGTTCAGGCTGGCATTGAACACGGACGGGGTGTTGATCTGCACCGGTTTGCCGTCAAAGCCAATGGAGAATGGCTTGTTGTCGGCGCCGCCGCTGGTCAGTTGGTGACAGCTCGCGCAGGACAAGGTGTTGTTGACCGACAAGCGCGGCTCGTTGAACAGTTGGCGACCCAATTCAACCTTGGCCGGGTCCAGTACTGGAACCGCCGGCAAGGGCTTGAGTGCTTCGTCCAGCGGCGCGGCTGACAGCGATGCGGTGCCCAGGCATAACGCGAACATCAGGCCGGAACGGTGGTTTACGACATTGCTCAAGCGAGCACTCCTTGCAGGCCCAGGGCTATTGATTTTATTGATCCGGCATCAGTGTCGCGCTATCCGTTTGCAGCAACTGCACGAAATCTTTCGAAGGCAGCGCCTTGCTGAACAGAAAACCCTGGCCCTCCTCACACTGCTGGGCTTTGAGGAAATTCAGTTGGTCGACGGTTTCCACGCCTTCGGCAATGATGTTCAGTTCCAGGCTCTTGCCCATGCCGATGATAGCGCTGATCAATTGTTCGTCCTGGCTATTGATGCGCAGGCCGCGCACGAAGGATTGATCGATCTTCAGCACGTCGATGGGAAAGCGCCGCAGGTAGCTGAGGCTGGAGTAGCCAGTGCCGAAATCGTCCAGGGCCAGGCGGATGCCCATGGCCTTGATCTTTTGCAGGGTTTCCACGGTTTCGTCGACGTTCTGCATCAGCACGCTTTCGGTGATTTCCAGTTCCAGTTGGGTGGGCGGCAGGCCGGTGTCCTTGAGGATGGCGGCCAGGTTGTCGACGAAGTCCCGTTGGCGAAAGTCGATCGCCGAGATGTTCACCGACATGCGCAGGGGCGCCAGGCCCATCTCGCGCCAGGCTTGGGCCTGTGTACAGGCTTGGCGCAGTACCCACTGAGTCAGGCGTACGATCAGGCCGCTGTCTTCGGCGACCGGAATAAACTCCGCCGGGCTGACCCTACCCGACTGCGGTCGAAACCAGCGTGTCAGCGCTTCCGCACCGACGATGCGCCCGGTCTCCAGCGCCAGCTTGGGCTGGTAATGCAGCACAAACTCATCGCGGTCCAGCGCCTGGCGGATCGCGCTTTCCAGGTTTTGCTGGTGCTGGGCGCGCAGGTTCATGTCTTCGGTGTAAAAGCTGAAATCCCCCGGGCCGCGTTCTTTGCTGGTGCGCATCGCGGTTTCAGCGTGCTTGAGCAAACCCACGGCATTGTTGCTGTCATCGGGGTAAATACTGATGCCCAGGCTGGCGCTCACACTCAGGTCATGCCCCGCGACATGGCGAGTCGCGCTGACGGCATTGAGTACCTTTTGCGCAATGTGCTGGGTTTGCTGGGGGTGCTGGATATCGTTAAGCAGCACCACGAACTCGTCAGAGCCGTAACGAAACACCGAATCCGACGCCCGCACCGCCGCCACCAGGCTCAGGCTCACCTGCGCCAGCACCTCGTCGCCTGCCGGATAGCCTAGGGCGTTGTTGATGCGCTTGAAGCGGTCGAGCCCCAGAAACATCACCGCCAGTTGCGTGTCGTGCCTGCGGGCCAAGGCGATCGCCTGGGTCAGGCGGTCGCCCAGCAACGTGCTGTTGGGCAACTCCGTCAGGGCGTCGTATTGCAATAAATGCGAGACCTTGAGCAGCTCCTGCACGCGTTCCTCGATGGTGCGCTCCAGGCTGATCACCTTGAGGGCCGCATCTTGGGCCAGTTGCCATTTCCAGGTCAGGGCGCTGGCCATCTGGCGGATTTCCAGGTGGTCGAAGGGCTTTTTCAGAATCAGCAGTTGGTCGTTGTACTTCAGGCGCGCTTCGATGGCCTCGAAGGAATAGTCGGAATAGGCCGTGCAGAGCGCGATTTGCAGGTTGGGGTCCACCTCCCACAACTGTTCGATGGTGTGCAGGCCGTCCCAGCCAGGGGGCATGCGCATGTCGATAAACACCATGGCGTAGGGCGAGTGGGCGTCCAGGGCTTTCTTGACCAGCGCCAAGGCTTCCTGGCCCTGATAGGCCGAGTCCAGGTCAAACGCCTGGCGCACCGGCACCGTGGTGCCGAACAGGGCGGACTCCAGAGTGTCGAGGGAGGGCTCGCCGTACTCGTCGGCACAAAGGATCTTGCGGAAATCCTGGTGGATCGAAGCCGTGTCATCCACGATCAGGATGCGCCGGTTGGCCCGGCCCGATTCCGTCCTCATGGCGCACTCGGCACGTGCAAAAGGCTTGATGGCATGACAATTCCTTCCCTGGTTCTACAACTGAACGGGGCGCGAGCATGCAGTGCAGCATAGTTGAGTTCCCTTGATATCGACGGCCAGTTGGCGTCAAATCAATCGCGCTTTGTATTGCGCGGATTCAATTTAGCTTAACTTCGTTTAATTTGAAGGCAGAGTCGCCATGGATGAACAACTCGCTACGAAGTCCGTTGTTTTGCTGGTCGACGATGAAGAGTCGATCCTTAACAGCCTGCGCCGCCTGCTGCGCGGCCAGCCCTATGACGTGGTATTGGCCACCAGCGGCGCCCAGGCGCTGGAGATCATGGCGACCCGGCCTATCGATCTGGTGATGAGCGATGCGCGCATGCCCGGCATGGACGGCGCCACGCTGCTGGCCGAGGTCCACCGCCTGTATCCCGCCACCAGCCGCATCCTGCTCACCGGCTACGCCGACCTGACCACCATCATCAAGGCGATCAACGACGGGCAGATCCACCGCTACATCAGCAAACCCTGGAACGACGAAGAGTTGCAACTGGTGTTGCAGCAAACCCTCGAGCATCAACGGCTTGAACGCCTGGCCCGAGACCAGACCGAACAGCTCAAGCTGCTCAACGCCACCCTGGAAAAACGCGTGGCGGCGCGTACCGCCGAGTTGCAACAAACCGCCGACATGCTCGACCTGGCCTACGACGAGCTCAAGCGCAGCTACGTGACCGGCACCGAAGTCTTCTCGCTGCTGGCCAACCTGCGCTTGCCCAAGGACAAACAGACCAACCGTGCGTTGATCGAGTTGATCCGTGTGTATTGCGCCGCCCAGTCCATGGACGAATCCAGCACCCGTGACCTGACCATGGCCGCCGCGTTGTACAACATCGGCAAGTTGAGCTGGACCGACAGCATGATGGTTGCACCGTCGGACAAACTGCATAGCACCGACCGCGGTTTGTACCGTGAGTATCCGGGGCAGAGCGAGTCGTTGCTGATGACCCTGGAGCCGATGAAGGACGCGGCGCGGATAATTCGTCATCACCAGGAACGTTGGGACGGCACGGGGTTTCCCGACCACCTCAAGGGCGATACCATCCCGCCCGGTTCACGGCTGCTGAAGCTGGCGGTGGACTTTATCGAATTGCAGAAAGGCCTGATCCTGGAGCGACACCTCAACAGCGACGAAGCGCTGTTGTATATCCGCAAGTACGCCGGGCGCCTGTATGACCCGGCGTTGGTGGAAGATTTTGTGCAAGCCTGCGCCACCTTCCTCAGCGACGTGACCCTGGGCGACCCTACGGTCAAAGTCCTCACCACCCGTGAGCTTGAGGCCGGTATGGTGTTGGCCCGTAACCTCAACGCCGATAACGGCATGCTGTTGCTCAATGCCGGCAAAGTGCTGAACTTGCCGCTGGTGGACAAATTGATCGCGTTCGAAGCGATGGAAGGCGCCAAGTACAGCGTATTTATCAAACAGCCCGAAGAGACCTCGATTCTTTCATGAATGATTCAACCATCCGCATCGCCGCCGCCATCCTCATTGATCAAGCCGGCCAGACCCTGCTGGTGCGCAAGCGCGGCACCCAGGCGTTCATGCAACCTGGCGGCAAGATCGACGCGGGCGAACAACCCGTCCAGGCGCTGGCCCGTGAGCTGTATGAAGAGTTGAACCTGCACATCAAGGTAGAGGACGCCACGTACCTCGGCCAATTCTCGGCGCCTGCCGCCAACGAACCGGGCTTCACCGTGCAAGCCGAGCTGTTCCAGGTGCAGATCGACGTTGCGGTGATGCCAGCGGCGGAAATTGAAGAAATCCGCTGGATCGACCCCTCGGGCGATGGCGGCCTGCAATTGGCGCCGCTGACCCGCGATACGATCCTACCGCTCTACCGCGCGTCGCTGATCGACGCATGATCATTCGCGCGCTGGAGGCCAAAGACGCGCCTGCTTACCGGGCGTTGATGCTACAGGCGTATGGCGCTTATCCCCAGGCGTTCACCTCCAGCGTGGCCGAGCGTGCTCTGATGCCCCTGAGCTGGTGGGAAAAACGCCTCGACAGCCCGTTGGACCGGCTGTTTGGCGCCTTCGACGGCGATCAGTTGGCGGGTATTGTCGGCCTTGCGTTCGAGCCACGGGAAAAGGCCCGGCACAAAGTCACCTTGTTCGGCATGTACGTGACCGAGGCTTATCAACAGCAGGGGCTGGGGCGGCAACTGGTGCAAGCGGCACTGGAAGAGGCCCGCCGCCACCCGCGCCTGAAGCTGATCCAACTGACGGTCACCGCCGGCAATGACGCCGCCTTTGCGCTCTATCAGCGCTGCGGTTTCATTCAGTACGGCCTGGAGCCACTGGCGGTGCGGGTAGGCGTCGAATACTTCGACAAGATCCACATGTGGCGTGAATTGCACGTTGACTGAAATTCACTGTGGGAGCTGGCTTGCCTGCGATAGCATCACCACGGTGTAACTGAAACACCGCGGTGCAAGCATCGTGGACAAGCCCAGCTCCCACACTGGCCCGCACGCCTAGTGCCCGCTCAACGCACCGCGCTGACGCCATCCAAGGTGGAAAACGAGGTGTCCTTGGCTGTCAGCAAAAAGTCGCGCATGTAAGGCGCATCGAGCATGTCGGCACGAATGCCCGCATACAAGGTGGCGAACAAACCCTTCTCACCCAAACGCTTGGCCTTCACATACCCGCGCGAGCTGTATTCATGCAGCGCCCAGTGGGGCATGCCGCACACCCCACGGCCGCTGGCCACCAGTTGCATCATCATCACGGTCAGCTCCGAGGTGCGCACCTGGGCGGGTTCCACATCGGCGGGTTCGAGAAAGCGGGTGAAGATGTCCAGGCGGTCACGTTCCACTGGGTAGGTGATCAGGGTTTCTGTCAGCAGGTCTTCCGGCACGATGTAGGACTTGTTCGCCAAAGCGTGCTGGTTGGCCACCGCCAGCATGGCTTCGTAAGTGAACAGCGGCACGTAGGTGATGCCCGGCAGTTCCAGCGGGTCGGAGGTCACCACCAGGTCCAGGTCGCCACGGGCCAGGGCCGGCAGCGGCGCGAAGGCAAAGCCCGAGGCCAGGTCCAGCTCGACTTCCGGCCAGGCATCGCGGAACTGGTCGATGGTCGGCATCAGCCACTGGAAACAACTGTGGCATTCGATCGCCATGTGCAAGCGCCCGGCGGTGCCCCCGGCCAGCCGCGCAATATCGCGCTCGGCGCCGCGCAGCAAGGGCAGGGTGGCGTCGGCCAATTGCAGCAGGCGCAGGCCGGCACTGGTGAAGCGCACAGGCTTGGTCTTGCGCGCGAACAACTGCATGCCCAGGCGCTCTTCCAGCTCCTTGAACTGATGGGACAGGGCGGACTGGGTCAGGTGCAGGCGTTCGGCGGCCTCGACCAGGCTGTCAGCTTCGCGCAAGGCGTGAAGCGTCTTGAGGTGGCGAATTTCGAGCATGGCGGCCTTCATGAGTGCAATTTGCGTTCAATGATAATGCATTGAGCTTTGTTCATGTTGGCCGCAGCGTAACGGCGTCAACCCAATGGCAGGAAGTGGGTTTCGGCGATCGACTTGTCGATGTTGCCGCGCCAGATCCTGGTGTCGGCAAAGGCAGCGCCAGCACCCTCTTTGGCGGCTTGCCATTTCATCCCGAGATATTGATGATGTTGCAGCTTTAAATGTGCTTTGCGAAAACTGTCGAATGCCGAGTTCGGCGCATCGTAATGAAAATGGGCGTACCAGATCGGTTTGTCGGTTTTCGCCTGCTTGCTCGCCTCGTATATTTCATATTCTTGCAGGTAGTCGTCTTGTCCATCGGGACGTTTTTCGCGCATTTTTTGCCGTGTGCCTTTTTTGCGGATTACCACGCGACCTTTGTCCATCAGGTAATCCAGGTAGCCCTCGGTAGGCGTACTGCTTTGCAGGCTGCGCGTGATACGCAACGCTTCACCGGACTTTTCAAGCGCACTGGCCCGAGTGTTCAGTTGTTCGATGATCGGGTTGTTTGCATCCAGGCTCTGCACTTTGCTGGCGCGGGCACGCAGATCGTTGGCCTCGGTCACCAGCATATGTTCAAGATTGATCGGTTCCATGGTTTTGTAGCTTCGCACCTTATTTTCAAAGGCATCCGCCGCCGCCAAGCGTGCACGGGCGTTGGCGAGCAAGGCGTTTACGTCGGTGGGGAGCTTCGGTGGGGCGGCGACCGTTCGGCTTTGGTTGGTGTTCAAGCGAAAGGTGTTGCTGTCGCCAATCTTGTCCCACACTTCAACAGTCGCCCCATCCGCATCGTTGATGATCAATTGCCTCGGCGACTGCTGGCCGGCCGGCTTCTCGATACCAATCAATAACTGACCCTCTTCAGTTTCAAACACCGTTTGGGTGGTGTTCGATGTTGACTGGGAAGCGGGCTTTTTTATCGTGCGCTGGGCTTTGCGTATCAGGCGGGCAAGATCCTTCTGCAGCAGCGCCAGAAAGCTTTGGTCGAAATGGCTGGGCGATTTTTCGTTCCAGGTCGTCAGGTCAAGCGACAAGTCTTCATAGACCTTGATGCAGTTTTGCAGGACCCGGTTGCGTTCGACACGGCTGATGTTGGCATCGGGCAACGTCATGTGGCTGGTGACGGCACGATCGAACTTGCTTCTGGCTCGATGCACTGCGGCCTCCAGAAACAGCCAGTCAATGCTCAAGGTGTCTGGCCGCCGGCTGAGCGCTTGCATGAGATTGCTGCTTCTCGTGCTCGCCATGCGCAGGTCGGTAAACCTGTTTTTCCAGGCATCCAAGTAGGTGGAGACCTCCGTGCGCGTGTGCCTGACGGTGATGCGTTTGACCCACGTGCTCATGTCTTTCATCGAGGCCTCTATCCGGTTCAGCTCATCGAGCAAGTCCAGGCGACACTGTCTGATTTCCTGGGTCAGTGCTTGAAGAGCCCCTGGTGTGTGAGATGAGCGGTTCAGTTGGTGGTTGATCTCGATGATTCGATCGATAAGCACACCGGCCCGGTCTTTTGCATTCTGGATCAGATGGTTCAGGCGGTCCGCTACGATGTGGGCTGTCCGGTTCAGTTCCTCGGAATAGTCGAGGTCGCGAATATGCACTTGACGCTGTTTAGCCGTTTCGAACGATGCATACAGGTGCTTGGCATCGTCGACGTCTTTGGTCAGCGCGATATCCAGGATTTTGCTGTCAGTTAATTTTTGTGGCGATACGTCTGACGGGGCCGGATAGTCGCTGGCAAATTTCTTTAGCTTGCTGGTGGTCTCGCTGACCTGACCGTAACAGGCACGGGCCTGGTTTTGCAGGGATTGGCCGAGTTCGAGGCGCTGCATATTGACCTCAAGCGCGTCTGCAGGCAGTTGCCGAGCGACGGTTGCTGGCACGTTGGCCCGCGCCCGCGATGCGTCACGTCCTGTGCGCCTGCTGCCGCCGCCATAACCCGTGAGGTGGCCGCCATGCAGTGCCGAGTAAGTGTCCCACTGCAACGCGTGGTCCAGGGCAACGGCCGGTGAGTAATACTTGCCCTTGGCGACCAGACGCATCTCGTGAGCCGTTGGATCAAACTTGACGTTGTAATAGCGCCCCTCACTGAGGATGAAATGCTCGCCAGAGGTGTGGCGCAGGGTATGGCGATAAGGCCCGGTATGTACCGGTTGCAGGCTGTCGATACTGAAGATATGCGGGTGTTCGTAACCGGCAAAACGCTGGCGTGCGGTTGTGCGCTGGTGTGTTTTGACAGAGCGCCAAAAGTTTGGGCGTCGCGGATGCTTGAGCTGGTGGGCGGCGCTCAATCGCCGGGCCGAACTGCCGCGTGAGCCGGGCACGGCCGCCAGCGCCAGGGTATCCATCGCCGCGTATACCAGGCACTCGAACACCGAGGCTAATTGTTCGATGCCATGCCCGCTGTCACCGCGCCTGAAGGCAGCTACGGCTTGGTACAGGCTGGTGGTGGCGTCTGCCAGGGACACTGCAGTGCCGATGAAGGGTACGAACGACAGAGCGATTTTGATGCCGTTGAACACCTTGCCGCTTTTGAGAGAATATTTTTCGTGGGCCAGGTCATCATTGGATCGCGCATCATTACGATGCGCTTCCAGCAAACGGCCCATCTGAGCATTCAACTGATGGGCGGCCAACGAAGTGGTGACTGGCCAGGGGAGTCCGGCCTGTATCATCGCGTCGTAGCCTTTACCGGTGGCATGGTCGATACGACCCAGGTGTGCTCGCACATCACCCTTGATTGCGCGACCCGCCACGTATAGCGCCATGCTGTCGAGACGGCAGAGTTCGAACAGGGCAATGCGCGCCTGCTCAAGATTGGCATAACGGCGCAGGTAGCGTTCGTCAGGCGCGTCCGGAAGGTAAAGCAAGGTGCTGCCCGAGTTTTGTTCCTCGATGAATGTGATGCCCGACAGGGTAATCTGGCTCTCCTGCCGGGTGTCCGCACCACCAACACTCAGATGAGCCGGCAGCAGACGGATGCGCTTCGCGCTGGCGTGCCAGGCGGCCTGGGTATCGGCGTCGATGGCGGTGTTCAACACCTGTACTTCGTCGGCGCTGATGTGGTTCTGCATGTGCGCCAATATGCCCTGCGTTTTGAGCATCAGGCGCAAAGGCTCCACCAGGCATTCGCGGCGGTAGAGTTTTTGATGGATGGATTCGCCCTGGGCGCCCTTGAACGCGTCGAGGATGCGGACTTCGTACTGTTTAGCCAGGTCAAGGCCGGTGACTAGATTCTTCAGGTAGCTTTTTGTGATGCCAGCCTTGAGGGTGTCACGCTCCTCGACATCGTCGGCCGTCACCTGGACAGTCACGAACCCCAGGCGCTGGCTCAGTTCGGCGTCGATGTTGCGTAGCGCCAGGTCGTCCAACGTCATCTGGCTGCGCCTGGCACTGGGTACATCAATGATTTTGACCGGAGTACCCGGTGCGGCGCCGGCAATGATGTCGCGTTTTTGCTCCACCGAGTCAGGCAGTTCCAGTTGAAGAGTAAAGCCTTTGCGGATAGAAAAATCCTTGCGTATACGCGCATCGAGCTTGTGCCTGACGAACGCGTCACGCGGTGGCAGGGAGCGCTCCAGCAGCGTCTGGGCATTGTTCAGCGCCGGTATATAGGCGCGTAGCAGGGCCTTGAATGCCTCGCGTTTTTCAACGGGTTGAGTGATCAGCCATGACGGCAGTCGTTCGGCCAGCAGCCGCGCATTATGTTGTTCGACAAGTAGCAGAAACGCCGCCTCACGCGCCGAGTTTTCGGGCACCAGCAAGCCAGGCAGCGTTTGCTCAACCCGTTGCTCCAGTTCACCGACGCGCTGTGACGCGTGTTCATCGGCTGACCACGTCTGGCGCACGCGGGCGGCCTGTTCTTCAAAGGCGGCCTGTTGACTGCTCAAGCTGTAGTCGAATGGGTCCTGGGTCAGTGTCGTGAATTGCAGCGCCAGTTGTTGATCCTCGGGCTGGATGCCAAATATCCCATCCTCCAGTGCCTGGCGCGACGAAAAACGCTGCAAACCACCGTCGCTGCCGGGCCAGTAAATGATATGCACGCCTTCACGTATCCCGGCCGTGGATTCGTCCTGGGGTGGAAGGAAAACCAGTGGCCCGTTGAGTTCGGTGCGGGTAGGCGTTGGATTCCCGGCTTGAGTGACCGACAAGGTCAACGCGACGACATCCGGCGAGGGTGCGGCCAGGGCGTTTTCGATCAGTTGCAGTTCGTCCTCACTTATTTGATCGAGGGTTCGCTGGATACGCGCTTCGGTCTTCACCCCCTGCAAACGTGCCTGGTACAGCGCAGTGTAGTGGGTGTTGAGCGTGTCGAAATCCAGTGGCGCTCGGTTGAGCATGGCCCGCGCCGCCGCTTCGGCAGCGTGTTGTAGCGCCTTGAGTGCGTCCAGTTGTTGCTTGAATGACTGCCAGCGCTCACTCGTTGGAGTGTCGTTGCCCAACAGGTTTTCCAGGGCGCGCCGTTGGTGCTCGATCAAAGCTTTGCGTTGGCGGTTATCGACACCGTTATGCAGCCGGCCGAATTGGGGAACGGGTGGGGTGCTAGTGGTGCCGACGGCCGATTCCGGGTGTTCAGGCTCCGAGGCAAACAGACAGCGGGTTTTACGCATGTCATCAAGCCGGTCGACGTGCTGGAGGGCCAAGTAAGCGTCGTGGATCTGTACGTTCGCAAGCGGGCTCAGAGCGTCCTGATATTGCGCCTCGGTCAATTGTTTCAGCCAAAGGGTGATGCCCGTTTCCAGCGGGTTGTGGCTGGCCTTGTAGTCGATCCTTGCCAAAGGATCGACCTCGGTGATGCCGAACAGCGTTTGCTGTCGGTCGAGCAGCCAGCGTTCCAGGTCTTCGCGTCTGCTCAATACCTTCCATGTCGGAACCTGAGTCGGCAGGTACAGCAATTGACTGGCCGGCGTTTCCGTATCGAGGCTCAATACCCAGGCACCAGGCAGGGCGATGGCTGGGGCGTCGTGGGGCTTGAGAAATAGGTGTTCGGTGTAGCGGCGAGGTGTCTGCGCTGTAGCCGACTGCGGATGGAGCAGGGAAAACACGGGATCGAGGACTTCGGCAGGCACCTTCCCCGAGGCGAGTGACCGCTCAGCGCTGGCTTCAATGTGAATCCGGTACAGCTCCAGCACCCGCTTGTAGCAAGTTACCGGCGAGCGGGGCGCTCGCTCTGTACGCCAGTAGCGCAGCCAGTGGTCATCCAGGCTTTGTTCCAGGTCCAGGCCCTTGAGCTCGTCGAGCAGCATCGCCGCGGTGTAGCGCGACAACGCGTGGGACTGCGGCAGGTTGAGCACACGTGCGTCCGGCACCTGCGCTGTATCAAGGGCCGGATGCTGTTGCATATAGAGGCAGGCATCTGTCATGACAATGCGGCTGCGCGCACGTCGCTCGGTGGCGGGAAACTCCAGTGCCACGCGCTCGCCGTCCAATTGAAGCTGCGCTTGGAGCATCCGATTGATGGTGTCGCGCACCGTCGGGATACCCTCCATTAGCACGAGCAGCTCGGCGCGGCAGTTCTGCAAGCGTTGCGTGGAATCGGCGAGCAGGTGTTCGTCGATGGCCGGTTGCATCAGTGGGTGTGTCGCAGGAGGTAGGGCAATGGAAGAAGGCATGGGGCGGATTCGCTCTATCTAAAAGGCCAAAGCCCTATTAGAGATCGACATGCCAAGTGGGCTGCGGCACATAGCTATCGACATGACCGCTGGGCACTCTTCATCAAACTGTCATCGAACTGTGGCAGCGCGCATGAACAAACTTCATCAGACTCGCGCTCTACTGGGGTTCTGCGTTTTGGTGTTTTTCATGCGTGCGTTGTTTTTAGTGGCCGCTCTCCTGTTCGGCCTGCCGTCTTTTGCGGCTTCTCGGTGTGATGTCAATGTCCCGACCCAAACGGTCGACCTGGCTCAGGTGAGCATCGCCTATCAAAGTATCGGCCGTGCGTCCGACCCTGCGTTGCTGCTGGTGATGGGGCTGGGCGGGCAGTTGATTCACTGGCCGGATGAAGTGGTGGTGGCCCTGTGCGAACAAGGCTTTCGGGTGATTCGCTACGACAACCGCGACGTCGGCCTGTCCACCTGGCGGCAGGCGCCGGCGAGCGCCAACCTGACCTTCGAAGTGCTGCGCTACAAGCTCGGTTTGCCGGTGGCGGCACCCTATACGTTGACCGACATGGCCGACGACGCGCTGGGCTTGATGGATGCATTGCAGGTGCAGCAATTCCATGTCCTTGGCGCAAGCATGGGCGGCATGATCGCTCAACACCTGGCGGCCATGGCGCCACAGCGTGTGGAAAGCCTGACCCTGATCATGACCAGCTCCGGCGCCGAGGGCCTGCCCGCACCGAACGCAGCCCTGGTGCAATTGCTGTCGCGGCGCAGCGCGCCCAATCGTGAGGTGGCGCTGGAGCAACAGGCAGACTTGCTCGCGGCGTTGGGCAGCCCGGATATCAAGGACGATCGCCAGGCGTTGCTGCACCAGGCGGCGCTGTCCTATGACCGCGCCTTCAACCCCGAAGGCGTGAAGCGCCAGATCATGGCGATCCTGGCCGAGCCGAGCCGTGTGCCCTTGCTCAACCAACTGCGGGTGCCGACCCTCGTCGTACACGGCACCGCCGACCCGTTGTTGCCGGTAATGCACGGCGTGCATCTGGCCGCGCATATCCAGGGCAGCCAGTTGAAATTGATTCCCGGCCTGGCCCACCGTTTTCAGGAAGCGTTCAAGGCGCCCTTGCTGGCGGCGGTGTTGCCCTACCTGCAAGCCCATCGCCAGGATGCCGCGCACTGGGCGCAGATCGATTTGAGCGAGCCTTCGAAGGTGCTGTGAAGGTGGTGTATCGTGCAACCTTTATGTATGCGCATGACTGCACGCGAGGTTGCCCACCATGAGTATTCCCCTGAAAATCGATTTCGTCAGCGACGTATCCTGCCCCTGGTGCATCATCGGCCTGCGCGGCCTGACCGCAGCCCTCGACCAGCTCGGCAGCGAAGTGCAGGCCGAGATTCATTTCCAGCCGTTCGAACTGAACCCGAACATGCCCGCCGAAGGTCAGAACATCGTCGAGCACATCACCGAAAAGTACGGCTCCACGGCTGAAGAGTCCCAGGCTAATCGTGCGCGTATCCGCGACATGGGCGCCGCATTGGGCTTTGCGTTCCGCACCGACGGCCAGAGCCGTATCTACAACACCTTCGACGCGCACCGCCTGTTGCATTGGGCCGGGTTGGAAGGTTTGCAATACAACCTCAAGGAAGCGCTGTTCAAGGCGTATTTCAGCGATGGCCAGGATCCTTCCGACCACGCGACCCTGGCGATCATCGCCGAGAGCGTAGGGCTGGACATTGCGCGCGCCGCCGAGATTCTTGCCAGCGATGAATACGCCGCCGAAGTCCGCGGGCAGGAGCAGCTGTGGGTTTCTCGTGGGGTGAGTTCGGTGCCGACCATTGTCTTCAATGACCAATATGCGGTGAGCGGTGGGCAACCGGCGGAAGCCTTCGTCGGCGCGATTCGCCAGATCATCAACGAATCGAAATCCTGAGGCCGAGCACGGAGCAAAATGTGGGAGCTGGCTGTCAGTTGCAAATGAGTTGGCTGAAACACCGCCATCGCAGCATAGGTATCTACACAGCTTTGGTGTGACGCTGGACCTGTGGCGAGGGAGCTTGCTCCCGTGACGGACTGACAGCCGGCGCTGATCTAACTGACACACCACGATCCAAATGTGGGAGCTGGCTTGCCTGCGAAGACGGCCTGACAGTCAACACAGCTGGACCGGTTACATATCCGTTATTTAGGTAACGGCCACTTAGGGTTCCGCTCTGACAGCGGCTCACTTTTGAAAAGCGCAAAAGTAAGCAAAACGCTCTTGCCCCACCACTCGGCACCTCGCTTAGGCTCGGTGTGCCCGAACGCAGGCTTGAATCCGTGGGCCGCCGCCACGCGCCATCCATGGCGCGGGGCGGCTAACCCGGCGTCCTGCCGGGTTACCCACGAATTCAAGCCTGCGTTCGGCCAGCGTGGTTTAACGGGGCGCCTAAAATCAAAAGCCAGAGCAAGATCACAAGCAGAGCAAGATCAAGAGCGGCTCGCTTCGCATCGTAGTTACCGTCTGCGCTACAGCCTACAAAGTTGTGTAGATACCTATGGCCATCGCAGGCAAGCCAGCTCCCACATTTGATCTGTGTCGGCATTAAGAGAAGCGCTGGCCCATCCCTTGCATTACCCCCCTAAAGCCCAACCGGCCTGCGGTTGGGCGCTGCCATTAGGGGTGAAACTTACCTTGAACATTCTAGACCTTGACCACAGCCTCACCGGCCAGGCACCGATTGCCCGGCGGTTGGCCAGCGGTCTGGCCACGCGCCTGGACCTGCTGGACCTGGGCCCGAAATTGCGTTTGTGGTCCACCGAAAAAACCTGGAAACGTTTCGTCGAGCGCCTGGCCCAACGGCCACGGCCCCGTGACGCGCGCCCGGAAATCCTGTTTGTCGGCTCCGGCGATTATCACCACCTTACGCCGGCGTTTTTGGCCGACCTCAAGGAACCTGTCAGCCTGATTCACTTTGACAACCACCCCGACTGGGTGCGCTTTGCGCCCAAGCGGCACTGCGGTTCGTGGGTCAACCGGGCGCTGAAGATGCCGGCGATCCAACGCATCGTCACCCTCGGCCCGTGCAGCGATGACCTGCATAACCCGCAACTGCGCGGCGGCAACCTTGGCGCCCTCAAGCGCGGGCGTTTGCAGTTGTTTCCCTGGCAGCATCCGCCGTCCAAGGTCTGGGGCCGGGTGGGGGACGGCGCCGGCCACCAGCAACAGGAAAACCACCTGCACTGGCGCAACCTGGCGGACCTGGATTGGGGCGCCTTCCTCGACCAGATGATTGTCAGCCTGCCCACCGAGGCGATCTGGATCACCATCGACAAAGATGTGCTCGCCAGTGAAGACGCCGCCACCAACTGGGACCAGGGCGGCATGCGCCTGACCCATTTGCTCCAGGCCCTGCGGGCGTTGGCGGCGGGTAAACGCATCATTGGCATCGACATCTGCGGTGAGTTCGCCACACCGGCGTTCAGCAACGCGTTCAAGCGCTGGGAAGCCAAGTCCGACCAGCCGCCACCGGAGCGTTGGAGCCCGCAAGACTTGCAGCGCAATGCCGCAACCAATGAAGCCTTGATCGACCTGTTTGAGGAGCTGTTCCCGTGACCCTGACCGTGGTGTTGTTACTGGCGTTTTCCATCGTCCTCGATGTGATTGGCCAGCTGTGTTTCAAATTGGGCGTGGACCGTTTGCCGCAACTCGATGGCGGTTTTCGCCTGCGTGCGTTCTGGGGCCAGGTATTCAATGCGCCGCTGCTGTGGGCCGGCGTCGGCGCCTATGTGATTGAGTTTTTTGTGTGGCTCGAAGCGCTGTCCCGTGCGCCCTTGAGTCTGCTGTTTCCGCTGGCGGCGTTGGCCTATTGCCTGGTGGTGTTGGCGGGCAGGGTGGTGCTCAAGGAAACCGTCAGCCGCCGGCGTTGGCTGGGCACATTGGTGATCACTTTGGGTGTGATGTTGGTAGCAATCGCGGGGAACCAGGCATGACAACGCAAACAATCAATACCGGCTGGCTGCATGGGCGTGTTGGCACCCTGGTGCTATGGGCACTGCTGATCGCCACCGAAAGCGCCGGGCAGTTGTTCACCAAGGTGGCCGGCGATCAGTTGGGGCCGATGGACTTCAGTTGGCAATGGCTGGCGGACGTAGCGCGCAACCCGGGGATTCTGGCGGCGATTGCCAGCTATCTGGGGGCGTTTTTTGTGTGGATGCTGATCCTGCGGCGTAGCAGTTTGTCCCTGGCGTTTCCGCTGAGTTCGCTGGTGTTTGTGGCCGTATTGCTGGGGTCTTGGCTGGGGCTGGGCGAGCACATCAGCGTGCTGCATTGGGTGGGCGTGGTGGTGATTATCGGTGGTATCGCGCTGTTGGCTGAAGGCGAAGAACACTGAAGTTAGTGCTATGAAACACAGGCTCAATGTGGGAGCGGGCTTGCTCGCGAATGCGGTGGGTCAGTTAAGTAGCGGGTGACGGACACACTGCTTTCGCGAGCAAGCCCGCTCCCACAATTTTGCTCCCGTGTAATTCAGTCGAAGGTGTAGCTGATCGCCGTCTGCACCTGGCCCTGATTCACATGGCCAGCCTCCTTGACGATGCTGCTCTTGGCCGCCGACCCCACCAGGTGTACCCAGCTGGCGCTGGTCAGCAGGGACCAATGGGGCGCCAGGGGGAAGGCGAAGCTTTGGCTCAGCGTCACATTCTGAAAGCCCCCGCTCGCGTTATAGGGCCGCAAGCCTGAAGCGACGGCTTCGTTGTTGTCCACGCCGAAGAAGGTATTGGTCTGGCGCGCATCGGCAAAATGCGCAACCAGGCTATTGCTGCCGATAATCCCGCCACCCACGGGGTAACCCAGCTCGCCGCCGATTTTACCCAGGGCGCCGCTCTGGGAATGCCCGCCGCCCACGGCCTGGCCCAATTGCGCATAGACCCGCCAGAAATTGGCCGGGGCGTATTGGACGAAGCCGCCCACCTCGGCCATGTCCGACACGTTGCGCAGGCCCTGCAATTCGCCGTTGGAAGTACGCCCCGGGAGGTAGTTGATATAGGGGCCAGCGGTCAGGCCGTGGGTATCCAGGGCGCTCCAGGTGAGGCCGTCATCGGTACTCAGGCTGACGTCGCCCCAATCCAGGTCCAGGTAAGGCACAGGCCGGGTTTCGTAGCGGCTGCCGCTGGGGTCGTGGGGCTGATAGCTGAGGCCCGCGCCCACGTCGCCCGTGATGCCTTCTGCCCACGCGGCACTGCAAAGGCCCCACCCTCCAAGTAAACCGGTGAATACAGCAGCAGCGAGCTTGGACATGGGGACGTTTCCTGAAGGTGGGCAGGCGCGCATGAACGCGCAAACCGACTCGCCTGCGCAAGCACTCATGTTGTTTGTAGCAAGCTACAAAAATTGTAGCTCCTGCGACATATATCGCTGCGCATTTCGCGCTCACCCCCAGCCCTGCGGGGTTTTCGCCAGTTGGCACAGTCCCTGCTCTATCCCTTGGCAAGCGCAGACAGCGCGCTCCTCCAAGGCCCTTTACCTAAAGGAAAGGCAGATGATCAACTGGCATATCGTGTGTGACTTCGACGGGACCATTACCCCCACCGATGTCATCGACAACGTCCTCCAACGCTTCGCCGGCCCCGAGTGGGAAACCATTGAGCAGGAATGGCTGGATGGGCATATCGGTTCACGCGAATGCCTGAGCCGCCAACTGGCGCTGATCAAGGCCACCCCGGCTGAACTGCTGGCGTACTTTGACAGCGTCGAGATCGACCCGGACTTCCCGGATTTTGTCGATCACGTCATGGGCCTGGGTGCTTCCATCGAAGTGGTCAGCGATGGCATCGAGCAGGGCATTGCCCGCATCCTTTCGCGCAACTACGTGACCTTGTTGCCGATCCTCGCCAACCGCCTGCGACAGGTCGACCAGGACAGCTGGCGCATCGACTTCCCGTATGCCAGCGATGCCTGTCGCGCCGCTGCCGGCAACTGCAAGTGCAAATCCACGCCGCGCAACAAGCGCGTGCTGGTGATCGGCGACGGCAAGTCCGACATGTGCGTGGCCTCCACCGCCGACTTCGTGTTCGCCAAGGGCAGCCTCGCCGACTACTGCGCCGCCCACCAGATTCCTCATGCGCGCTTCGACAGCTTTGCGCAAGTGCCGGCGTTGCTGGCCAAGCTGCCACAAGGCCTCGCCGCCAACGCCACCACCTTCAACACCTCTTCTGACAATCAGGAACTCTTCCATCATGTCTGATATCCGTATCGCTACCGCTGAAGACCAGGTGCTTCTGGATAAAGAAGCCAAGTATTGCTCCTACGGCGACACCGTTCACTACATCGAGCCGCCGCGTATTTTCAGCCGCTGCGAAGGCTCCTATGTGTGGGACACCGAAGACCAGGCCTACCTCGACCTGCAGATGTGGTACTCGGCCGTCAACTTCGGCTATGCCAACCCGCGCCTGAACAACGCGCTGAAAAAGCAGATCGACACCTTGCCGCAAATCGCCAGCCAGTACCTGCACAAAGGCAAGATCGAGCTGTCGGAAATGATCGCGGTCGATGCCAAGAACAAGTTCGGCCTCGATGGCCGTGTGCACTTCAACGTCGGCGGTTCGCAGTCCATCGAAGATTCCCTGAAGGTGGTGCGCAACGCCAGCAACGGCAAAAGCTTGATGTTCGCCTTCGAAGGCGGCTACCACGGGCGCACCCTCGGCGCCTCGTCGATCACCTCCAGCTTCCGCTATCGTCGTCGCTACGGCCACTTTGGCGAACGCGCCAATTTCATCCCATTCCCTTACCACTTCCGTGGCCCGAAGGGCATGACCAAGGAAGAGTACGGCAGCCATTGCGTGCAGCAGTTCGCCCGCTTGTTCGAGACCGAATACAACGGCGTCTGGGACCCTAAGACCAACCAGTGCGAATACGCAGCTTTCTATGTCGAGCCGATCCAGGGCACCGGCGGCTACGTGATCCCGCCGATGAATTTCTACCGCGAGCTCAAGCACGTCCTGGACCAGCACGGCATCCTGATGGTGTCCGACGAAATCCAGATGGGCTTCTATCGCACCGGCAAACTCTGGTCGATCGAGCACTTCGATGTACAGCCGGACGTGATCGTGTTCGGCAAGGCGTTGACCAATGGTCTCAACCCATTGGGCGGTATCTGGGCCCGTGAAGAGTTGATCAACCCGAAGGTGTTCCCGCCAGGTTCGACTCACTCCACCTTCGCCTCCAACCCGTTGGGTACCGCGGTGGGCCTGGAAATGTTCAAGATGACCAGCGAAGTCGACTACGGCGCCATGGTCATGGCCAAGGGCAAATACTTCCTGGAAGGCCTGCAAGACTTGCAAAAACGCTTCCCCATCATCGGCGATGTGGACGGCCTGGGCCTGGCGCTGCGCTGCGAAATCTGCGGCCCGGATGGCTTCACCCCGGACAAGGCGACCCTGGACTACATGGTCGAAGAAGGCATGAAAGGCGACATGCTGGTAGACGGCCAGAAACTCGGGCTGATCCTCGACGTAGGCGGTTACTACAAGAACGTGATCACCCTGGCGCCGTCCCTGGAAATCAGCTACCCGGAAATCGATCTGGGCCTGAAGTTGCTCGAGCAACTGCTGGTGCGAGCGACCACGCGGTGAATGCTCAAGGGATCGACCTCGGTGAAGGTACTGCCGGTTTCGTTCTCGGTGATGGTCCGGTCGGGATCCTGTTGATCCACGGCCTGACCGGCACACCGACTGAATTGCGCCAGGTCGCCAAGGGCCTGGCCAAGGCAGGCAACTGCACGGTGTATGTGCCCACACTGGCGGGGCACTGCGGCGACAACAGCGACCTGCAGGCCACCGGCTGGAGGGACTGGTACGAAGGCGTGCGCAAGACCTTCGTACAGGTCAAGCAACGCCACGGGCAGGTGTTTGTCGGTGGCTTGTCCATGGGCGCGGTGATGTCGATGTATGTGGCGTCCGAACATCCTGGGCAAGTCGCTGGGTTGCTGATGTATTCCACCACCTTGAAGTACGACGGCTGGAGCATCAACAAGCTGGCGTTCCTCACGCCGTTGCTGATGAAGATTCCGTTCGGCGTGCACATTTGCAGCTTCGAGGAGAAGCCGCCCTACGGCATCAAGAACGAGCGCCTGCGGGCCATCGTCGAGCGGCAGATGAAGGAAGGCGAGAGCAGCGAGGCGGGGTTGCTGACTATGGAAGGCATCACCGTGCGCGAGCTGCACCGCATGAACGCGGTGGTCAAGAAACGCATGCCCCAGATCAAGGTGCCAGCGCTGGTGCTGCATTCCATCGAGGACGACATCACCAGCCGCTGGAACGCCGATTACGTGGAGCGCCACCTCGGCGGGCCGGTGACCAAGATCCTGCTGGACAACTGTTACCACATGATCACGGTCGATTTGCAGTACCGCCGGGTGATCGAGTTGAGTGCCAGGTTTGTCGAGCAGCACGCAGTGCAACTCAATCGTGTGGCGTGATTAATTTACTTGTAGGAGCGAGCTTGCTGTGGCGAGCAAGCTTGCTTGCGCTGGGGTGCGAAGCACCCCCAAAAGCCTGCGACTGCTGCGCAGTCGAGCGGGAGCAAGCTCCCTCGTCACAGCAAGCTCGCTCCTACAGTAGAGCGGTGTTGATAAGGAAAAACTGTGATTACCACCCAAGCCTTCCCGACCATCCGGGCTATCCAGCGCGATGCCTGGAACGACTGTTTTCCCGGTGCCCTGGAGGATTGGGACTATTACCTGGCCGTGGAAAACGCCGCGATCGATGACTTTCAGTGGCGTTACCTCGCGGTCTTCGAGGATCAAACGCTGGTGGCCGTGGCTGCCGCGTTCATCACCCATTATCGCCTCGACACTACGTTGTCGGGGGCCGGCAAGCGCTTGACCGAGCGCCTGGAGCAGCTGTGGCCTGGCGTTTTGCAATTGGCGTTGTACGCCATCGGTTCGCCGGTGGCTGAACGCTGTGACGCCGGTGTCGCGAGCCATGTGCCCGAATCCCGCCGCCCGTTGCTGTTGCAGCAATTACTGGCGGCTGCGCGCAGCGATGCCAACGCGCTCGGTATCGGCTTGCTGGCGGTCAAGGATGCGCCCACCAACGACCCGCATTGGGCCCAGAGCTGCCTTGCCGCAGGCTTTCAAAGCATGCCCAGTTTGCCCACGGGGGTGTTGCCGCTGCCTTATGGCTCGGTGGATGCCTACCTGGGGTCGCTGGGCAAATCCACGCGCAAGGACCTGCGCCGCAAACTGCGCGCACCAGGGCCGCGAGTCGAGTGGCGGCGCAATATCGATGACGTGCTGCCCGAGGTCATGCGCCTGTATGAGGCCACGCTCGCGCGCGCGGACTTGCAGTTCGAGCGCCTGCCCGCCGGTTACTTCACGGGGGTGCTCGAACACCTGCACGAGCGGGCGGTCTGTGTTCTGTACTGGGTGGACGAGCGCCTGGTGGCGTTCAACCTGATCCTGCTGGATGAGCATCGGCTGGTGGACAAGTTCTTTGGCCATGACCTTGCGTTCAGCCGCGAGTACAACCTGTACTTCCGTAGCTGGTTGACCAATGTCGACTACTGTATTGAACACCGTATTGCGCTGTACGAGTGCGGCCAGGCCGGGTATGCCAGTAAACTGCGCCTGGGGTGCGAGTTCGAGGGCAACAGCCTGTTCTTCCGCCACCGTAACTGGCTGGTCAACGGCCTGCTCAAGCTTGTAAAACTGTTTATTCGACCGGATCGTTCCGACCCTGCCATGGCTGCTGCGATAAGCGAAACCTGATGATTACCAAGACCCGCCAGAAAGCCCGCCCCTTTGCCATCTCGCGTTGGAGCGTCCAGCGCAAGCTGGTGCTGGCGTTCTGGCTGGTCAGCGTGATTCCCACCATGATCGCGGCTGAGCTGGCCGCCACCACGTTGTCGCAGATTTTCGACAGCAACGTGCGTATCTGGCTGCAAGAGTCGACCAAGATCGTCAAGGACGAAATCGGCGACATCCTTCACGACAACGCGCGCATGGCCAAGCTGTTCCTGCGCTATACCAGCCCGCCGTCGTCCAAAAATGCCGAGAAGCATGACCGGCTCACCGCCGACATTGCCGATGCCACCGATATCGACGTGGTCGCGCTGATTCGCACCAGCGACCGTAAAGTGATGTTCAGCACGGCCGCCGATGACATCGTCAGGCAGATCAACCTCACCAGCAACGCGGTGCTGCAAACCGTGCAAGTCGCCGGCGTGAGCACGGGCCTGGTGGTATCCACTTTCGAAACCAGCCGTGACGGCGTTGATTACCTGTTGCTGGTCGCCACTTACCTGGACAGCAGTTTCCTCACCAGCGTGGCCGACGTGCATTCCCTCGACCTGCGTTTGTACCTGGCCAACCCTGCCGGTTTTTCCGAAATATTTTCCACCCAGCGCTTCGCCAATCACCCCTCGCGCATCCCCAAGAATGTCGAGGCCTACCTGCGCAGCACCAAGCAGCCCAGCGAGCAGTTCACTAACCAGTACAGCGGTTTGTATTGGCCGATTTTCAATGATGCCGGCGAGTTGCAAGGGGTGATCTTCAGCGGCCTGCTACGCCATACCAGCCTGGTGGGGCTGGTGAACCAGAGCAACCTGTTCGTGCTGATCTTCCTGGTCAGCTCGGCGCTGTCACTGGCGGCCGGGTTGTTGGTGTCGCGGCGCCTGACCAAGCCTCTGCGCGATTTGTCCCAAGGCGTGGATGCGGTGATCTCGGGCAGTTATGCGCACCGTGTGGTGGTCAGTGGCGGTGACGAACTGGCGCAATTGAGCAGCACCTTCAACCACATGACCGAACGCCTGGGCGAGTTGCATCATCTGGAAGCCCAACTGCGCCGGCGTGACCGCTTGCATGCCCTGGGTGAAGTCGCCATGGGCCTGGCTCACGAAATTCGCAACCCACTGGGCATCATCAAGACCGCCACCCAACTGTTGCATCGGCGCGCTGACCTGGCGGAAACCGACAAGCGTCACCTTGAATATGTCATCAGCGAAGTCAGCCGCATCAACGAGCTGATTACCGAGTTCCTCGATTTCGCCAAGCCCAACCCGCCGATACGCGTGCAGCAACCGGCACGCGCGCTGGTGGAAGAAATCCTCGGTTTCTGCGGCCCGGAGCTGAGTAGCCATCGCATTGACGCGCAGATCGACGACCAGGCGCCTGGCGCGACGATCTACGCCGATGCCAAGCAGCTCAAACAGGCCTGTCTCAACCTGATTCTCAACGCCATCGACGCGATGCCCGGCGGCGGGCGCCTGACCCTGGGCATTCGCAGCGTGGGCGACAACACCGTGATCAGCATCGCCGATACCGGCGAAGGCATCCCGGCGGACATGGTGGAACGCATCTTCACGCCATTCGTCACCACCAAGGCCTCGGGCACAGGCCTGGGCCTGGCCAAAGTCTATTCGATCATGGAAAGTCACGACGGCAGCATCGAATGCGCCAGTGAGAAAGATGCCGGCGCGACCTTCAGCCTGTACATTCCGGCTGACGGTGAAGACGACGGTGAAGATGAGGACGGGCATGACGCATAACGTATTGGTGGTCGACGACGAGCCCAAGCTCTGTGATCTGCTGACCCAGGCCTTGAGCCAGAACGGCATCCAGGTGTTCAGCGCAGGCAATGGCCTGCATGCGCTCAAGGTACTGGGAGAGGAGGACATCGACCTGGTCATCAGCGACTGGCGCATGCCGGGCATGGACGGGCCGGCGTTGCTGGCCGAGATCAAGGTGCGTTATCCGACCTTGCCGGTGATCGTGATGACGGCCTACAGCACGGTGAAAAACGCCGTGCAGTCGATGCGTAACGGTGCCTATGACTACATTGCCAAGCCGTTCGACATCGACGAGCTGGACATCACCGTGGCCAAGGCCCTGCAATTTCGCGACATCATGCGCGACAACGCGCGCATGCGCGCCGAGCTGGACGAGCATGCTCAGTTCGACAGCCTGGTGGGCGACAGCCCGGCGTTTCGCCAGGTGCTCCAGGCGGTGGACTCAGTGCGCGACAGCAACGCCACCATCCTGCTGACCGGCGAAAGCGGCACTGGCAAGGAAATGGTCGCCCGCGCCATCCATAAGCATGGCAGCCGTGCCGACCAACCCTTCGTGGCGGTCAATTGCGCGGCTATCCCTGAAGGCTTGCTGGAAAGCGAGATGTTTGGTCATCGCAAAGGCGCGTTCACCGGCGCCGTGGCTGACCGGGTAGGGCGCTTCATGCAGGCCGACAAGGGCACGCTGTTTCTGGATGAAGTCGGTGATATGCCCTTGGCGTTGCAGGCCAAGATTCTGCGCGCCTTGCAGGAGCGGGTTATCGAGCCGGTAGGCGACCCCCGCGAGCGCAAGGTGGATGTACGAGTAATTGCCGCCACCAACAAGAACCTGCTGGATGCGGTGGCGGCCAAGGAGTTTCGCGAAGACCTGTATTACCGCCTCAATGTCTTCCCGATTCCGTTGCCGTCGTTGCGCGAGCGCGTGGAAGACATCGCGCCCCTGGCGCGCCACTTCGCCCACACCCTGAGCGCGACAACCGGCAAACGCATCACCGGTTTCAGCCCCGAGGCGTTGCAGGCCATGGCGGCGTATCACTGGCCGGGCAATATCCGCGAGCTGCAAAACTGCGTGGAGCGCGCAACCATCGTCGCGGCTTCATCGGTGATTGAGGATATTGATTTGCCGGGGTATCTGTTTGCTTCCAAACCGAGCGAGGGCGATGTAACCGCGCTCCTCAGCGACGGCCCAGGCGTGCCGCGGGACCTGGATGCGGCGCTGGCCGAAGTGGAGAAAGCCTACATTCTGGCGGCGTTGCAGGAGAGCAATGGGGTGCAGGCTGCGGCGGCGCAACGGATCGGGATATCCGAGAGGAGCTTCTGGTATCGCCTGAAGAAGCTGGGGATTCAGGTCGACAAGATCGTGCGCTGATCTGAGTGTGGGAACGATCTGCCGCGTTGCGTCAGGTGTGCAGGCGTACCCACACGCTGACCAACACCGTCGCGGCCATCAACCAGGCCACGGCGGCGACTGCCAGCGATGTCTCCAACCGCAGCCGATCGACCATTACATACAGCGTCGCCAAATACACAAAGTACGGAATGATCGACCACATCCCGAACAAGATGGTGGTCTTCAAATCCGCAACTGTTCGGCCTTTGCCGACGATGTAATGGGCGATCAGCGCAAAAGTGGGAAACAGCGGCACCAAGCCTGCGATGTAATAGTTTCTGGTCTTGGCCAGCGCCGCCAGGATCAGCACCACTGCGGCGCCAAGTGCAGCCTTCAGGAACAGATCCATCAGTGACTCAACCCGTATTTCTTGACCTTGTCGAACAGGGTGGTCTTGGCCATCCCCAGTTCCTGGCTGGCCTGGGTCAGGTTCCCGCCGCTGCGTTGCAGGGCATCGTTGAGCAGGTTGCGCTCAAAGGCTTCCACCGCCTCGGTAAAGGCAACCCCTTGGTTGCCGCTGCCGGCGCCGCTTTTCTTGAAGGCGGGCAGGCCGAGGGCGAAACGTTCGGCGACGTTGCGCAGCTCACGCACGTTGCCTGGCCAGTCGTGGCTCATCAGGCTGGACAGGGTCTGGTTGTCCAGCTCCGGCACCGCCCGGTCGAAGCGTAGCGACGATTGCTGCAGGAAGTGTTCGAACAGTTGCAGGATGTCTTCGCGCCGCTCGCGCAAAGGCGGCAGTTCCAGGGTGACGACATTGAGGCGGTAGTACAGGTCGCTGCGGAACTGGCTGGCGCGGCTCAACTCGTCGAGGTCGGACTTGGTGGCAGCGATTACCCGACAATCCACTGCCACGCTCTGGTTCGAACCCAGGCGTTCCAACGTACGTTCTTGCAGCACCCGCAGCAATTTGATCTGCAGGTTGATCGGCATGCTCTCTACTTCATCGAGGAACAGCGTGCCTTGATGGGCATGCTCGATCTTGCCGATGCGACGTTTGCCGGCGCCGGTGAAGGCGTTGGCCTCGTGGCCGAAAATCTCGCTTTCGAAGAGGTTCTCCGGCAGGCCACCGCAGTTGAGCGCGACGAACTGGTGGGTATGGCGTCGGCTGAAATCATGCAGGCAGCGCGCGACCAGTTCCTTGCCGGTGCCGGTTTCGCCTTCGATCAACACGTTGGCCGAGGTGTCGGCGACGTTGGCGATCAGTTCACGCAGGTTTTGCATGGGCGGCGAGCGGCCGATGATGCGGCCTTCCAGCGAGTCGCGCTCGGCCAGTTGCCGGCGTAACGACCAGACTTCCCGCGCCAGGCCGCGCTGTTCCAAGGCGCGGCGTGCCACGTCCACCAGGCGTTCGGGCGAGAAGGGTTTCTCCATGAAGTCGTAGGCGCCGTTACGCATGGCGCCCACCGCCATGGAGATATCGCCATGCCCAGTGATCAACACCACCGGCAGGCTTTTATCCATGGCCTTTAGGCGGGTCAGCAGTTCCAGGCCATCGATGCCCGGCAGGCGGATATCGCTGATGACGATGCCAGCGAAGTTCTCGCCGATGCGCTGGAGCGCTTCTTCGGCGCTGCCCACGCCGACGCTGGTGATGTCTTCGAGCGCCAGTGCTTGCTGGCAACCGAGCAGTACGTGGGGGTCGTCTTCGACGATCAGGACGGTAAGGTCTTGGGCTTGTGTATTCATGTCGACTCAGCTCGTTGAGCGCCCACCAATGGCAGGTTAAGGACAAAGGCGGTACCACCATTGGCCGGATGTTCCACGGCCAGGCTACCGCCGGTGGCGGCCGCGAGGCTGGCGGAAAGGGTCAGGCCCAGGCCCAGGCCTTGTTCGCCGGGCTTGGTGGTAAAGAAGGGTTCGAACAAATGCTTGCGTGCTTCGGGGTCGATGCCGTGGCCATTATCACGCACCAGCAGGCGGTATTTGCCGTCGCCGCTCTGGCCTTCCAGCCATAGCTGCGGCGCTGCTTGGGCCTGCATCGCATCGAGGGCGTTGCCGATCAGGTTGACCAGGATCTGCTCCAGGCGGGTCTGGTCGATCTGCAATTGGGCGTTGGCAAAGTCACGGTGCACGGTCAACGGCAGGCTGTCCAGGCGCGCGCCGAGCACCTGGAACGCGGCGTCCACGGCCTTGCCGAGGCTGGCTTCGCCCTGGTCGTCGCCGCGCCGAGCAAAGGAGCGCAGGCTGGCGGTGATGCGGCCCATGCGGTCGATCAGTTCGTTGATGGTCTTGAGGTTGGTGCTGGCGGTGTCCAGGGCGCCGCGCTCAAGGAAGCGTACGGTGTTGCCCGACAGCGTGCGCAAGGCCGCCAGCGGCTGGTTCAGTTCGTGGGCGATGCTGGTGGACATCTGGCCGATGGCCGCGAGTTTGCCGGCCTGTACCAGTTCGTCCTGGGCGCGGCGCAAGGTTTCTTCGGCCTGGCGTCGTTCGCGAATCTGGCCCTTGAGCCGTTCGTTGCTGGCGCGCAGGTCGGCGGTGCGTTCGGCAATCCGACGCTCAAGCTGGCTGTTGGCTTCCTGCAAGGCTTCGCGTGCGGCGAGGCGGGTGGCGATGACCTTGCGTCGCTCGTTCCAGGCAATCAGCAGGAAGGCGACCAGGCCGAAGGCGACGGCCACCAGGATGCCCTGGTTGATCGCGGCGCGGCGCAGGTCGTTGAGTGGGGTGAGCAGGGTGAAGTTCCACGGCGTGTCGTTCAGCGGGCGGGTCTGCGCCAGGTAGCTGACCGCGTGCTGGTCGTTGACCACTTCGGTGTTGGCCGGGAAGGTCAGTTTCTCGGTGCCTTCGTTCAGGCGCTCACGGGCCAGGGGTTGCAGTTCATTGAGCGTCGCCCAGTAATATTGCAGGCTGTGGGCCAGGCGGTCCTTGGTGTCATCGCTCAGCGGGCGTACGGCCTTGAGGCGACGCGCCGGGTCGCTGGAAAGAATAATGATGCCGTTCTCATCGCTCACGAAAGCTTCGAGGCGCGCACGTTGCCAGCGCTCTTCAAGGGCTTCGAGGCGCACCTTGACCACGGCGACGCCGATGATCTTGCCGTGCTCTTCCAGGCCGTGGGCCAGGTAATAGCCGGGTTCGCCGTTGGTGCTGCCGATGCCGTAGAAACGACCGGGCTGGCCGCGTACGGCGTTCTGGAAATAGGCGCGAAAGGACAGGTCCTCACCTTGGTAACTGTCGGCATCGCGCCAGTTACTGGTGGCCAGCACGCGGCCGGTAGTGTCCATCACATAGATGGCGCGGCTGCGACTGCGGCGGTTCAGGCCTTCGAGGTAGTCGTTGACCGTCTTGCGGGTTTCCTGGTTCGGGTCGGCGAGCAGTTGGGAAACACTGGACTCCAGTTCCAGCAGGCTGGGCAGGTAGGTGTACTTGCTCAGTTCGCTTTCGACGGTGCGGGCGTGCAGCTCCAACTGGCGTTCGCCGTTGTCGCTGAGGGTGCGGATGCCGTAGTAGTCACTGACCCAGAAGCCGATATAACCCAGGCCGACCATCAGGGCGATGATCAACGGCGGCAGGAACAGTTGGCGTATCAGACGAGGCTTCACGGCAAGTGATGGCGGCGCGGCGCGATATTGATTGGGGTCGCATTTCATCACAGATGCCTTGGGTCAGCTACTTCTCGCCAGTGTAAGAGCGGGCTTGTGTGGGAGCCGGGCTTGCCCGCGATGCAGGCGCCTCGGTGTAACAGTTGCACCGAGGCGATGCCATCGCAGGCAAGCCAGCTCCCACAC
>NZ_JBWKRA010000025.1:0-90590 GCF_059419065.1 Pseudomonas sp. GW821-FHT07B01
CGCTCTGCTGAAAGGGCAAAGCGAATATCAGCCAAAAGTTGGTTGAGGGTTGCCCCTCAACCATAGAATCTCCCACAGGAGATCACCTTTGAGATATCGACTTGTATTTGCCCTGCTGTTCATCAGTGCCAGTGCGAGCGCAGCGCCGCCTACGCTGGAACCCCTGCTCAACAGCATCGCCGAACGCCTGGAGATTGCCGACCAGGTAGCACTGAGCAAGTGGGACAGCCACAAGCCCGTGGAGGACAAGAAGCGCGAGCAGGAGGTGATCGCCAGCGTCACTGCCCAAGCACCTGGCTACAAGCTGGACTCGGCCGCTGCCGAGCAGTTTTTCGCCGCACAGATCGAAGCCAATAAACTGGTGCAATACACCCATCTGTCCGATTGGCAGTTCCAAGGCAAAGCTCCCGACGACCCGCGCCCGGACTTGATTCAGCAGATCCGCCCGCAATTGGACGATCTGCAAAAAAGGCTGCTGCAGCAGTTGGCCGACTTCACGCCCCTGCGCACAGACCCCAAATGCCCCCAATGGCTGGCCGAGGCCGTGCACGAACCGCTGAATGATCCGCTGCGCCAACTGGCGATGATCCGCGCCACCGCCGAGCTGTGCATCTACAAAGGCGAGTGACTGCAACCCCATTCAAACATGCGGGAGCTGGCTTGCCTGCGATAGCGGTGTTGAATCACCACAGCTATCGCAGGCAAGCCAGCTCCCACACTGACTGCGATTTGCCTTAAATCTTCAGTCGCTGAACAACCTTCACAAAACCGCACTATATTGGTGCGATAGCATGCACCCTTCTCAATTGCCCAGCCCATTTTGGTTCGAAACTTCCCGTTGAGGCTGGCAGAACGCCACAGTTTCGCGCCTGAACCCCTTATTTCAGGGCATTAGCGCTTCTTTTCGGAGCCTTGGTTTGGTTTTTGCATTTTCCTTGTATCAGCGTGTGCCTCAAGCCCACGCCTTGCTCCAAAAGAGGTCCCGATGACCATCAGCGATGCACTGCACCGTTTGTTACTCGACAACCTGACCACCGCGACCATCCTGCTCAATGCCGACCTGCGCCTTGAGTACATGAACCCGGCGGCGGAGATGCTCCTGGCGATCAGCGGCCAGCGCAGCCATGGGCAGTTCATCAGCGAATTGTTCACCGAGTCGGCCGAAGCCTTGAGCTCGTTGCGCCAGGCCGTGGAGCAGGCACACCCGTTCACCAAGCGCGAAGCGATGCTCACCGCGCTCACCGGACAAACGTTGACCGTCGACTACGCCGTGACCCCGATCCTGAGCAATGGCGCGACCCTGCTGCTGCTCGAAGTCCACCCCCGCGACCGCCTGCTGCGCATCACCAAGGAGGAAGCGCAGCTGTCCAAGCAGGAAACCAGCAAGATGCTGGTGCGCGGCCTCGCCCATGAAATCAAGAACCCGCTGGGCGGCATTCGCGGCGCGGCACAGTTGTTGTCCCGCGAGCTGCCGGACGAGCACCTCAAGGACTACACCAACGTCATCATCGAAGAAGCCGACCGCCTGCGTAACCTGGTGGATCGCATGCTCGGCTCCAACAAGCTGCCCTCCCTGGCGATGACCAACGTGCATGAGGTGCTGGAGCGGGTCTGCCAATTGGTCGAGGCCGAAAGCCAAGGCTGCATCACCTTGGTGCGCGACTACGACCCAAGTATTCCCGACGTGTTGATCGACCGCGAACAGATGATCCAGGCCGTGCTCAACATCGTACGCAACGCCATGCAGGCCATCAGCAGCCAGAATGAGCTGCGCCTGGGCCGCATCAGCCTGCGCACCCGCGCCCTGCGCCAGTTCACCATCGGCCATGTGCGCCACCGCCTGGTGACCAAGGTCGAGATCATCGACAACGGCCCCGGCATTCCTGCGGAGCTGCAGGAAACCATCTTCTTTCCCATGGTCAGCGGCCGCCCGGACGGTACCGGGCTGGGCCTGGCCATCACCCAGAACATCATCAGCCAGCACCAGGGCCTGATCGAATGTGAGAGCCACCCTGGCCACACCACGTTCTCGATCTTCCTGCCATTGGAACAAGGAGCCCCCACGACATGAGCCGTAGTGAAACTGTCTGGATCGTCGATGACGACCGTTCTATCCGCTGGGTCCTCGAGAAAGCCTTGCAACAGGAAGGCATGACTACCCAGAGCTTCGACAGCGCCGACGGGGTGATGAGCCGCCTGGCACGTCAGCAACCGGACGTGATCATTTCCGATATCCGCATGCCTGGGGCCAGTGGCCTGGACTTGCTGGCGCGCATTCGCGAGCAGCACCCGCGCCTGCCGGTAATCATCATGACCGCCCACTCGGACCTGGACAGCGCTGTCGCGTCCTACCAAGGCGGCGCCTTTGAATACCTGCCCAAGCCATTCGATGTGGATGAGGCGGTGGCGCTGGTCAAGCGCGCCAACCAGCACGCCCAGGAACAACAGAACCAGGAAGCGCCGCCGACCCTGACCCGCACCCCGGAAATCATCGGGGAAGCGCCGGCGATGCAGGAAGTGTTTCGCGCCATCGGGCGCTTGAGCCATTCCAACATCACCGTGCTGATCAATGGCGAATCGGGGACCGGTAAAGAACTGGTGGCCCACGCCCTGCACCGCCACAGTCCACGGGCGGCCTCGCCGTTTATCGCGCTGAACATGGCGGCGATTCCCAAGGATTTGATGGAGTCCGAGCTGTTCGGCCATGAAAAAGGCGCGTTCACCGGGGCAGCCAACCTGCGTCGCGGACGCTTTGAACAGGCGGACGGCGGCACGCTGTTCCTCGATGAGATCGGCGACATGCCGGCCGATACTCAGACTCGCTTGCTGCGGGTGCTGGCTGACGGCGAGTTCTACCGTGTGGGCGGGCATACGCCGGTGAAGGTGGATGTGCGCATCATCGCGGCCACCCACCAGAACCTGGAAACACTGGTGCATGCGGGTAAGTTCCGTGAAGACTTGTTCCACCGCCTCAACGTGATCCGCATCCACATCCCGCGCATGTCGGACCGCCGCGAAGATATCCCTACCCTCGCCCGCCATTTCCTCAGCCGCGCTGCCCTGGAGCTGGCCGTCGAGCCCAAGCTGCTCAAAAGCGAGACCGAGGAATACCTCAAGAATCTGCCGTGGCCCGGCAACGTGCGCCAGCTGGAGAACACCTGCCGCTGGATCACCGTAATGGCCTCCGGGCGCGAAGTGCACATCAGCGACCTGCCGCCGGAGCTGCTGAGCCTGCCGCAGGACTCGGCTCCCGTGACCAACTGGGAACAGGCGCTGCGCCAATGGGCCGACCAGGCCTTGGCACGCGGCCAGTCGAACCTGCTGGACAGCGCCGTGCCAGCGTTCGAGCGGATCATGATCGAGACCGCGCTCAAACACACCGCCGGCCGCCGCCGTGATGCCGCCGTGCTGCTGGGTTGGGGGCGCAATACCCTGACGCGCAAGATCAAGGAACTGGGAATGAAGGTGGATGGTGGGGATGATGATGAGGGTGATGAAGCCTGAACCCCAAGACCGCTGAAGGCCCCGTGTGGGAGCCGGGCTTGCCCGCGATGACGGTGTGTCAGTCACCCGGTATAGGGCTGACACGCCGTCATCGCAGGCAAGCCAGCTCCCACATTGGTTTTGTGCCTGCAGACTGTGCACCGCTTCAATGCACGATGAACCGGCATTGAGCACAGACCAAAAAACTCGCCTATCGCTTTCGCTACAAATTTCTTGGCAGTAGAAACAAACAAAGCCCCGTATTCCGGGGCTTTGCGCTTTTTGGCATTTTTTTCCAGCAGCAATTGCAAGTTTTGGCACGCCCCCTGCAATAACCCCAGTACTACCCAGTTTCGGGGACCTTGGTACAGGCAGGCCGAGAATCCCCTCTTTAACACCGAAGCCTTAGGCTTCACCCCGTTTTGGGAGCCCTGGTACAGGCAGGCCGGGAACTCCCTCTTTTATTGCTCTTGGAGATGGATCTCCAGCCGCCAGCGGCCATCGACCTCTGCACCGCTCCACTCCCCACGCAACGGCCGAGCCGCCACCAGATTCAGCAGCAGGCCAGCGTCGGTCTTGCGGATGCGCCAATTCACGTCCTTGTCATTGACCTTGAGCTGCCCGCTGGCAGCCTTGCCCTGGGCGTCAAACAGCAACGCCACGGTGCCGTCGATATGCTCGCCGTGCAGCTTGGGTTCGTCGTTGAACCACACCACCAAACCATCCGCCGCAGGTTCTACCTGTTGCAGCTCAAGCGGCTCGGGGGTGGTCAAGCGACCGATCATCAAGCCAATCATCAAGCCGACAATCGCCAATGAGCCCAACACCCTCGGCAATAGCTTCGGTCTCGGGTCGTCTTCGGGGGTAGAATGCAGCGCATCTTTGCCTTCGGAGCCGTGCATGTTTCACGTCATCCTTTTTCAACCAGAAATTCCGCCGAATACCGGCAACGTTATCAGGCTGTGCGCCAACAGTGGCTGCCACCTGCATTTGATCGAGCCGTTGGGCTTTGACATGGACGACAAGCGCCTGCGCCGTGCCGGGCTGGACTACCACGAGTATGCCACCCTCAAGCGTCATGCCGACCTGGCCAGTTGCCTGGAGAGCCTGGGCCACCCTCGGCTGTTCGCGTTCACCACCAAGGGCTCGCGGCCGTTTCATGATGCCAGCTTTGCCGAGGGCGACGCGTTCCTGTTCGGCCCGGAGAGCCGAGGCCTGCCGGCCGAGGTGCTTGACGCATTGCCCGATGGCCATCGCCTGCGCTTGCCGATGCGTGAAGGCTGCCGCAGCCTGAACCTGTCGAACACCGTAGCCGTTGCCGTCTATGAAGGCTGGCGCCAACTGGGCTTTAAATAACACCGCATAACAAATGTGGGAGCGGGCTTGTGTGGGAGCCGGGCTTGCCCGCGATGCAGGCACCTCGGTGTGTCAGTCACACCGCAGTGATGCTATCGCAGGCAAGCCAGCTCCCACACAAGCCCGCTCCCACATTTTAGAACGGCATCGCTCAGCAAATTACTGAACGGTTGGCGCGCCTTCCTGTTGCATGCGCTGCAGCTCTTGGGCGTACAGGGCATCGAAGTTCACCGGAGCCAGCATCAGGGCCGGGAACGAACCACGGGTGACCAGGCTGTCCAGGGTCTCACGGGCATACGGGAACAGGATGTTCGGGCAGAACGCACCCAGGGTGTGGCTCATGGACGCTTCGTCCAGGCCCTGGATCAGGAAGATACCGGCCTGTTGCACTTCAGCGATGAAAGCGACTTCTTCACCATTCTTGACGGTGACCGACAGGGTCAGCACGACTTCGTGGAAGTCACCTTCCAGGGATTTCTGACGGGTGTTCAGGTCCAGCGCAACGCTTGGGGTCCACTCCTGACGGAAGATGGCCGGGCTTTTCGGCGCTTCGAACGACAGGTCACGCACGTAGATCCGCTGCAGCGAGAACTGTGGGCCTTGAGCTTCTGCTGCTTCGGTGTTCTGTTGATCAGTCATCGCAGATCCTTCTTTATCTTGGGTTCTTGAGGGTTTAGGCGTCAGGCGGACAGCAGCGCATCAAGTTTACCGGCGCGCTCCAGAGCGAACAGGTCGTCGCAACCACCGATATGCCGGGTGCCGATCCAGATCTGCGGGACCGACGTGCGGCCAGCCTTCTGGGCCATTTCGGCGCGCACCTGGGGCTTGCCATCGACCTTGATCTCTTCAAAGGCAACACCCTTTTTCTCAAGCAAGGCCTTGGCCCGCATGCAGTAAGGGCACCAATCGCTGGAATACACGACAACCTGGCTCATATCACTTCACCAACGGCAGGTTATCGCCACGCCAGCTGCTGATACCACCCGACAGCTTGGCGGCGGTGAAGCCGGACTTGAGCATCTCACGGGCGTGGGTGCCGGAGTGCTGGCCCTGGGCATCGACCAGGATGATGGTCTTGGCCTTGTGCTTTTCCAGTTCGCCCAGACGCGCAATCAGCTTGTCCTGGGGAATGTTCAGGGCGCCAACGATATGGCCGGCGGCATAATCCTTGGCCGGGCGAATATCGACGACGACGGCCTCATCCTTGTTGACCAGCGCGGTCAGCTCCGACGTGCTCAGGCTGCGACCACCGCGGCTCAGTTCGTGAGCGATCAGCAGCGCCAGCAGGATGACGAAGGCGCCCACAAGCAGGTAGTGGGCAGTGGCAAATGCAATCAGGTGATCAACCATCAAGGAGGTTCCAGGGCGTTAAAATGGCGGTAAGTATACACAGCCGCCAGGGGGGGCCAACCCCCGTAAAGCGGTGACGTGGTTGGAACTTCGCTTTAAACTGCCACTCCCTTTTCAATTGTCTTCCTTTATTAGCGCCGCGAGAGGATCTATGACTACCACGCCTAAACCTTTGGTCCTGATAATTCTCGATGGCTTCGGACACAGTGAAAGCCACCACGACAACGCGGTGTACTCGGCCAACAAGCCGGTACTGGACCGCCTGACCGCTACCGTGCCCAACGGCCTGATCTCAGGTTCCGGCATGGACGTGGGCCTGCCGGACGGCCAGATGGGCAACTCGGAAGTCGGCCACATGAACCTCGGTGCCGGACGAGTGGTGTACCAGGACTTCACTCGTGTCACCAAGGCGATCCGCGATGGCGAGTTCTTCGAGAACCCGACCATCTGCGCCGCGGTCGATAAAGCCGTTGCCGCGGGCAAGGCCGTGCACTTCATGGGCCTGTTGTCGGACGGCGGCGTACACAGCCATCAGGATCACTTGGTCGCCATGGCCGAACTGGCGTTCAAGCGCGGCGCTGACAAAATCTATCTGCACGCCTTCCTCGACGGCCGCGACACGCCGCCTAAAAGCGCGCAATCCTCCATCGAACTGCTGGATACCACCTTCGCCGCCCTGGGCAAGGGCCGTATCGCCAGCCTGGTGGGCCGTTACTTCGCCATGGACCGCGACAACCGCTGGGACCGTGTCGCCCAGGCGTACAACCTGATCGTCGACGGCCAGGCCGAATTCAACGCAGCCACCGCCCAGGAAGGCCTGGAAGCGGCCTACGCCCGCGGTGAAAGCGATGAATTCATCAAAGCCACCACCATCGGCGAACCGGTGAAGGTCGAAGACGGCGACGCCGTGGTGTTCATGAACTTCCGCGCCGACCGCGCCCGTGAACTGAGCCATGTGTTCGTCGATGAAGGCTTCAAGGACTTCGAACGCGCGCGCCAGCCGAAGGTCGAGTTCGTCATGCTCACTCAATACGCCGCCAACATCCCGGCCCCGTCGGCATTCGCCCCGGGCAGCCTGGAGAACGTGCTGGGCGACTACCTGGCCAAGAACGGCAAGACCCAACTGCGCATCGCCGAAACCGAGAAATACGCCCACGTGACGTTCTTCTTCTCCGGTGGCCGCGAAGAGCCGTTCCCCGGCGAAGAGCGCATCCTGATCCCGTCGCCAAAAGTCGCTACCTACGACTTGCAGCCGGAAATGAGCGCACCGGAAGTGACCGACAAGATCGTCGACGCCATTGATCACCAGCGTTATGACGTGATCGTCGTCAACTACGCCAACGGCGACATGGTTGGCCACAGCGGCAACCTGGAAGCGGCGGTCAAGGCCGTGGAATGCCTGGATAAATGTGTTGGCCGCATCGTCGACGCGCTGGAAAAAGTCGGCGGCGAAGCACTGATCACCGCCGACCACGGCAACTGCGAACAGATGTCCGACGAATCCACTGGTCAGGCTCACACAGCCCACACCACCGAGCCGGTACCGTTCATCTACGTCGGCAAACGTGACCTGAAAGTGCGTGAAGGTGGCGTGCTGGCGGATGTGGCGCCGACCATGCTCAAGCTGATGGGGTTGGAACAGCCGAAGGAGATGACCGGGACCTCGATCCTGGTCTGATCCAAAGTACGCCACAAAACAGTGTGGGAGCGGGCTTGCCCGCGATAGCGGCTAATCAGTCGACATCTATGTCGCTGACCCACCGCAATCGCGGGCAAGCCCGCTCCCACATTGGTTTTGTGGTGTTTGATAGATGTCTTTTTGCCATACCATCGCCACTCGGCGGCTATCTTGCCCTACCGCCCCAATTGGGCGTTTTTTTTGCAGCGCTTGGCGGGCATACTAGGCCGTCCTTTTCCCCTGGTGTCGCCCGCCTCTATGCTTCGCGCCTTGATAACCCTTGCTCTTGTCTGCCTGCTCCAACCGGCGTTTGCCGATGAGCGCGCACAAACCCAACAACAGTTGGACGCTACGCGTCAGGACATTACCGAGCTGAAAAAGCTGCTCGGCAAGCTCCAGGAAGAAAAATCCGGGGTGCAGAAAGACCTGCGCGGCACGGAAACCGAAATGGGCAAGCTGGAGAAGCAGGTCCAGGAGCTGCAAAAAGAACTAAAGAAGAGCGAGTCGGAACTGGAGCGACTCGACGCTGAGAAAAAAAAACTCCAGAGCGCACGCGTTGAACAGCAACGCCTGATCGCGATCCAGGCCCGTGCCGCGTACCAGAGCGGCCGCCAGGAATACCTCAAGCTGCTGCTCAACCAGCAGAACCCGGAAAAATTCGCCCGTACCCTCACCTATTACGACTACCTGAGCCAGGCGCGCCTGGCGCAATTGAAGGGGTTTAACGAAACCCTGCGCCAATTGGCCAATGTCGAACAGGAAATCGCCGACCAGCAATCGCAGCTGCTCGACCAGAAAACTGCCCTCGACACCCAGCGCGACCAGCTCGATAAAGTACGCAAGGAACGCCAGCAGGCCCTGGCCAAGCTCAACAGCGACGTAAAAGCCCGCGACGCCAAGTTGCAGGCCCGCGAGCAAGACCAGGCCGACCTGGCCAAAGTCCTCAAGACCATTGAAGAAACCCTGGCCCGCCAGGCACGCGAAGCCGAAGAAGCGCGGCAAAAAGCGCTGATCGCCCAGCAGGAAGCTGAAAAAAAGCGTCAGCGTGAGGCCGAACTGGCTGCCACCAGCGACGCTCCGGCCCCGCGCAAACCGGCGCGTGCAGCGCCTGGCCCGTTGGTTTCCAGCAGCGGCGAGTCGTTCGGCGGCCCTTTTGCTTCAGCACGAGGCAAACTTCCATGGCCGGTTGATGGTCGATTACTGGCACGCTTTGGGGAAACCCGTGGCGATGACACCCGCGCCAAGTGGGATGGCGTGATGATCAGCGCCTCTGCCGGCAGCCAGGTCCACGCGGTGCACGGTGGGCGCGTGGTGTTCGCCGATTGGTTGCGGGGCGCCGGCTTGCTGGTGATTCTTGACCACGGTAATGGCTATTTGAGCCTTTACGGCCACAATCAGACACTACTCAAGTCGGCAGGTGATGTTGTAAAAGCCGGTGAATCCATCTCCACTGTCGGTAACAGTGGCGGCCAGGACACCCCGGCGCTGTACTTCGCTATTCGTCAGCAGGGCCGCCCGAGCGACCCTGCACAATGGTGCCGGTCCCAAGGATAGGGTCGCATCTACATTAGGAGTTCGTTCGACATGCTGCATTTGTCCCGCCTCACTTCGCTGGCCCTGACGATCGCCCTGGTGATCGGCGCGCCTCTGGCTTTTGCCGACCAGGCCGCACCGGCTGCACCTGCCATGGCTGCGACGACCAAGGCGCCATTGCCGCTGGACGAGCTGCGCACCTTTGCCGAGGTCATGGACCGGATCAAGGCAGCGTATGTCGAACCCGTAGACGACAAGGCCCTGCTGGAAAATGCCATCAAGGGCATGCTCAGCAACCTCGACCCGCACTCCGCCTACCTGGGCCCGGAAGATTTCGCCGAGCTGCAGGAAAGCACCAGCGGTGAGTTCGGCGGCCTGGGCATCGAAGTGGGCTCCGAAGACGGCCAGATCAAAGTGGTCTCGCCTATTGACGACACCCCGGCGTCCAAGGCCGGTATCCAGGCCGGCGACCTGATCGTGAAGATCAACGGCCAGCCGACCCGTGGCCAGACCATGACCGAAGCCGTCGACAAGATGCGCGGCAAGCTCGGCCAGAAGATCACCCTGACGCTGGTACGCGACGGCGGCAACCCGTTTGACGTGACCCTGGCCCGTGCGACCATCACGGTCAAGAGCGTGAAAAGCCAGCTGCTGGAGTCGGGCTACGGCTATATCCGTATCACCCAGTTCCAGGTCAAGACCGGCGACGAAGTGGCCAAGGCACTGGCCAAGCTGCGCAAAGACAACGGCAAGAAGCTCAACGGCATCGTGCTTGACCTGCGCAACAACCCAGGCGGCGTGTTGCAGTCGGCGGTCGAGGTGGTCGACCACTTCGTCACCAAGGGCCTGATCGTCTACACCAAGGGCCGTATCGCCAACTCCGAATTGCGCTTCTCGGCCACCGGCAATGACCTCAGCGAGAACGTACCACTGGCGGTATTGATCAACGGCGGCAGCGCCTCGGCTTCGGAAATCGTCGCCGGCGCCCTGCAAGACCTCAAGCGCGGTGTGCTGATGGGCACCACCAGCTTCGGCAAAGGCTCGGTGCAGACCGTATTGCCGCTGAACAACGACCGTGCACTGAAGATCACCACGGCGCTGTATTACACGCCGAACGGCCGCTCGATCCAGGCCCAGGGCATCGTGCCGGACATCGAAGTACGCCGCGCCAAGATCACCAACGAGATCGATGGCGAATACTACAAAGAGGCTGATCTGCAAGGTCACCTGGGCAATGGCAACGGCGGCGCCGACCAGCCAACCGGCAGCCGCGCCAAGGCCAAGCCGATGCCCCAGGACGATGACTACCAACTGGCCCAGGCACTCAGCCTGCTCAAGGGCTTGAGCATCACCCGCAGCCGTTGATCATGCGCTTTGCCCTGATCTTCGCTGTGCTGTGCAGCCTGGCAGGGGTCGCTCAAGCGGCCCCTGCCGGCGAACCGCACAAAGCCTACCTGACGCTGATCATCGACGACCTGGGGCAAAACCTGCCTCGGGATCGTCGCGTGCTTGCGCTACCCGGCCCGGTGACCGCCGCCATCATGCCGGACACGCCCCACGCCGCCGAATTCGCTCGTGAGGCCCACAAGGCTGGCAAGATCGTGATCCTGCACATGCCTATGGACCCGGCCACCGGCCCATTCGCCTGGCACCCGGAGCTGTCCATCGAAGAACTGGGCAAGCGCCTGGACGCGGCATTTGAAGCCGTGCCCTACACCGCCGGTATCAACAACCACATGGGCAGCCGCATGACCGCACAACCGGCGGCGATGGCCTGGCTGATGGGTGAGTTGCAACGGCGCCACAAGTTCTTCGTCGACAGCCGCACCAGTGCGCAAACCGTCGCCGCCGCCGAGGCACAGAAGATCGGTTTGGCCCATGTGTCGCGGGATGTATTTCTCGATGACGAACGCACCGAGGCGGCGATTACCACGCAACTGCAGACCGCGATCAAACTGGCGCACAAGCAGGGTTCGGCAGTCATGATCGGGCATCCTTACCCACAGACGCTGGCGGTACTGGAGCGCGAATTGCCCAAGCTCAAGGCGCAGGGCGTGGAGTGGATCGATATCAAGTTGATGATCAGCGTGCGCAGTAATCGGGCGATGAGTGCCCACGGCAAAAACGGCATCTATCGCTGACAGTCACTGTGGCGAGGGAGCTTGCTCCCGCTGAAGCGCGAAGCGCTCCCACGATTTTAGGGCCGCCACGCAGCCCAGCGGGAGCAAGCTCCCTCGCCACAACAGCTCACTTACAGATATTGCGCCATGATTTCGTCTATACGGCCGCTGTTGCGTAACTCATCCAATGCGGCCTGGAGCCTGGCCACCAGCTCATCCGACACGTCTTTGTTCAACGCCAGGTAAAGCTGCGCACTGTTGAAGCGCAATACCGTCTTGAGCCCGTTCACCCCCACCTGCCGCGCCAGGTAACGCCCAGCAGGGTCGCCTGTGGCCCAGAGGTCGATCTGGCCTTCCATAAGCTTTTGCGCATTATCCTGGTCACGCAGGGCGACCATCGGCTTGAGCCCCTGCTTGTCCAGGCTTTCGGCAATGGCATCGCCTTTGTAGGCGCCAATCTTGTAGCGGCGCGCTTGCTCCAGATTTTCCAACTCGATCTTGCTGTCTGCCCTGGCCAGCAACACCCAATCGTCCGGGCCGATAGGGCCGACCCATTTGAACAAGGCTTCACGATCTGGCAACCGCGCCATCACAAACACGCCGTAACCCGGCTGTTCCAGGGCGAGCTTGTAGATTCGCTCCCAAGGAAAACGCAGAGTGAGGTTGTAGGAAATGCCAGCGCGCTTGAAGGTTTCGCGCACGATGTCCACGGCAATGCCTTCGATGTTCTCGTCCTTGGCGAAGTTCTTGCCGTTTTTCGCCATGTTGTAGGGCGGGAAATTTTCCGTCAGCAACACCAGGGAGGCGTCAGACGGTTGTTCGGCGTGTACCGTAGCCACCATGAACATGGAGGAACTGGCGAGGGCGAGCAGCAGGTGTTTGAACATGAAGGCTACCGGAATCCATGGCAAGCGCAGAGAGTGCCGCGAGCCTGCCATGGTGTCCAGCAGCGTTTAGCGCACGACGATACCGCGCGCTGCCATGTAGGCCTTGGCCTCGGGCACGGTGTATTCGCCAAAGTGGAAAATACTCGCCGCCAGCACCGCGCTGGCGTGGCCTTCAAGCACGCCATCGGCCAGGTGTTGCAGGTTGCCGACGCCGCCCGACGCGATCACCGGGATGCCCAGGGCATCGCTGATGGCGCGGGTGACGCCCAGGTCGAAGCCGTTTTTCATGCCGTCCTGGTCCATGCTGGTCAGCAGGATTTCACCGGCGCCCAGGCCTTCCATCTTCATCGCCCACTCCACCGCGTCCAGCCCGGTAGGCTTGCGCCCGCCGTGGGTGAAGATCTCCCAGCGCGGGGTTTCACCCGGGCCGGAGACCTTCTTGGCGTCGATAGCCACCACGATGCATTGCGAGCCGAAGTGTTGCGCGGCTTCGCCGACAAACTCAGGGTTGAACACGGCGGCGGTGTTGATCGAGACCTTGTCCGCACCGGCATTGAGCAGATTGCGGATGTCTTGCACGGTGCGCACTCCGCCACCCACGGTCAGCGGGATAAACACCTGGCTGGCCATGCGCTCGACGGTATGCAGCGTGGTATCGCGGCCATCGACGCTGGCAGTGATGTCGAGAAAGGTAATCTCGTCGGCACCTTGCTCATCGTAGCGACGGGCAATTTCCACCGGGTCGCCGGCGTCACGAATGTTCTCGAACTTGACGCCCTTGACCACGCGACCGTTGTCGACGTCCAGGCAAGGGATGATGCGTTTGGCCAGCGCCATGGTCAGTCCTCAGCCGTTGTAGGCATCGCAGTAAGCCTGGGCTTCGGCGACGTCCAGGGTGCCTTCATAGATCGCACGGCCGGTGATGGCGCCGATGATCCCAGGCGCCTTGGCGTCCAGCAGCGACTTGATGTCGCCCAGGTTGTGGATGCCGCCGGAAGCGATCACCGGAATCTTCGTGGCCGCTGCCAGGGCTGCGGTGAAGGGTACGTTGCAGCCCTGCATCATGCCGTCTTTGGCGATGTCGGTATAAACGATGGCGGACACGCCGTCGGCTTCGAACTGCTTGGCCAGGTCGATCACTTGCACGGTGCTGATTTCAGCCCAGCCATCGGTAGCGACGAAGCCATCCTTGGCATCCAGGCCTACGATCACTTTGCCCGGGAACGCGCGGCAGGCTTCGGCGACGAAGGCTGGGTCTTTCACGGCCTTGGTGCCGATGATCACGTAACTCACGCCCGCTTTCACGTAGTGCTCGATGGTCTCCAGGGAGCGGATACCGCCGCCGATCTGGATCGGCAGGTTCGGGTAGCGCTTGGCAATGGCGGTGACCACCTCGCCATTGACCGGCTGGCCTTCGAAGGCACCGTTCAGGTCCACCAGATGCAGACGACGGCAGCCCCCTTCTACCCATTTGGCAGCCATGCTCACCGGGTCATCGGAGAACACGGTGGAATCTTCCATGCGGCCTTGGCGCAGGCGGACACAAGCGCCGTCCTTGAGATCGATAGCGGGGATAATCAGCATCTGGCAAACCTTATTCGATATTCAGCAATGCTTGGGAAATCAGGGTTTCTCAAGCGACCACAAGTCGCTTTCGATGCTTTCGAACCTTTCTTTAAGGAGCGTCTGCGTGTCGAAAATCGCCCTGTTGTAATAATGCGGCGCCACTTCGGTGGTGAACAACTCAAGAATTTCGGCGACCTCGAACGAGCCCAGCTTGAGCTCGAAGCGGTCTTCCATGAACCGCTTGATCTTGTCGGTAGCCTCACGCTCCTGCTCGGGCGCGAGGTTCAAGATCGGCGGCTTCGGCTTCCTGGCCATTTACCAGCGACCATCCCACGCGGCGAAGTTCTGCAGCAATTGCAGGCCATGGGTATGGCTCTTCTCCGGGTGAAACTGCACGGCAAAGCGCGAACCATCGGCCAGCGCGGCGGCAAAATCGACGCCGTAATGCCCGCCACCCACCACCTGGCGCGGGTTACCGGCGGCGATGTAGTAGCTGTGCACGAAGTAGAAACGCGCCATGTCCGGGATGTCGTGCCACAGCGGGTGGTCGACGGTGCGGCGCACTTCGTTCCAGCCCATGTGCGGGACCTTGAGGTGCTCGCCATCTTCATGCAGGTCTTTGCCGAAGAACTTCACCTGGCCCGGAAACACCCCGATGCAGTCCACACCGCCGTTCTCTTCACTGCTGTCGAGCAAGGCTTGCATGCCCACGCAGATACCGAGGAAGGGGCGGTCCTGGCTGACTTCGCGCACCAGGCTGTCAAAGCCCAGGCGGCGGATCTCGGCCATGCAATCGCGAATCGCGCCAACGCCGGGGAACACCACGCGGTCGGCTTCGCGAATCACGTTGGCATCGCTGGTGATCAGCACCTTGCCGGCACCTACATGCTCGAGGGCCTTGGCCACCGAGTGCAGGTTGCCCATGCCGTAGTCGATAACCGCGACCGTCTGCATTACAGAACGCCCTTGGTCGACGGCATTTGCCCGCCCATGCGCTCATCGACTTCCACGGCCATGCGCAGTGCGCGGCCGAAAGCCTTGAACACGGTTTCGATCTGGTGGTGGGTGTTGGTGCCGCGCAGGTTGTCGATGTGCAGGCTGACCAGTGCGTGGTTGACGAAGCCCTGGAAGAATTCCTGGAACAGGTCCACATCAAAGCCACGGCCCACGTTGGCGCGGGTGTAGGGTACGTGCATCTGCAAGCCAGGGCGGCCGGAGAAGTCGATGACCACCCGGGACAGCGCTTCGTCCAACGGGACATAGGCATGGCCGTAGCGACGGATGCCCTTTTTGTCGCCGATGGCCTTGGCAAACGCCTGGCCGAGGGTGATGCCCACGTCTTCCACCATGTGGTGGTCGTCGATATGCAGGTCGCCTTTGCCGACGATATCCAGGTCGATCAGCCCGTGACGGGCGATCTGGTCCAGCATGTGCTCAAGAAAAGGGACACCGATATCGAATCGGGCCTTTCCGGTGCCATCCAGGTTGATCGAGGCTTTGATCTGGGTTTCCAGAGTGTCGCGCTCGACAGATGCCTTACGTTCGGCCATCACCAGCTCCGCAAAATCATTGGGCGAAAAAGGCAGCCATTATAGGGGCGCAGGCGCTAAACAGAAACAACGAAGGGGATAAGACTGACGAGTTGGAGCGAGGAATGTCGGGGATAGACATGTGCATACATGTGAGCATGGGCTTATGTGGGAGCCAGCTCCCACACAAGCCCGGCCCCACAGGAGCCGGGCCCACCCTTATTGCGGTGTCAGTGGAACAGTACCGCCGTCTTCTGCAGGGTCACCCACACCCCCCACGCCAGTGGAATACCCACTACCAGCCACGCGGCAATCGCCAACGGCTTGCTGGCGGCGGAGGCCTTCCATTCCAGCACGGTGCTCGCATCAGCACCTTTGTCATGGCCCAGCGCCTGTTCGGCGGCAAGTTCCGCGTCGGTCATGAAGTACTTGTCGGCCACCGGGCGCACCAGCAGGTTGCAGATGAAGCCCAGCACCAGCAGGCCGGCGAGGATGTACAAGGTGATGTCGTAGGCCGCGGCGCGTTCAACGCCGATGCTCAACTGGTATTCACGCAGGTAGTTCACCAGCACCGGGCCCAATACGCCCGCAGCGGCCCAGGCGGTCAACAGGCGACCGTGGATCGCGCCAACCATCTGAGTGCCGAACAGGTCGGCCAGGTAGGCCGGAACCGTGGCAAAACCACCGCCGTACATCGACAGGATGATGCAGAACGCAGCCACGAACAGCGCCACGTTACCCAGGTGCCCCAGGTTCGGGATCAACGCATACAGGGCAAAGCCCAGGGCGAAGAACACGAAGTAGGTGTTTTTGCGCCCCAGATAGTCGGAGAACGACGCCCAGAAGAACCGGCCACCGATGTTGAACAGGCTCAACAGGCCGGTAAAACCAGCGGCAATGGCTGCAATGGAGGCCAACTGGCCCGCATCCAATTGACCAAATGGCACATCAACACCCAACAACTTGCCGCCGAACACTTCCTGCAGCAGCGGCGAGGCCATGCCCAGGATGCCGATACCGGCAGACACGTTCAGGCACAGCACCAGCCATACCAGGCGGAACTGCGGGGTTTTCCACGCCACATTCACATGCACGTGACGGTGAGTAATCATCGCATTGCTGGCTTTTTTCGCCGGCGCGGTCCAGCCCTCAGGCTTCCAGCCGGTCGGCGGTACGCGATACAGCAGGGCGCCACCGATCATGAACACGAAGTAAATCGCCGCCATGACCACAAAGCTCTGCCATACGCCCACGCTGGTGGGCGAAGAGAAATGGCCCATCAGTGCCGCAGCCAGGGGCGCACCCACCATCGCGCCGCCGCCGAAGCCCATGATCGCCATGCCGGTCGCCATGCCGCGCTTGTCCGGGAACCACTTGATCAAGGTCGAAACGGGCGAGATATAGCCCAGGCCCAAGCCGATACCGCCAATGACCCCGGAGCCGATCCACATCAGCCAGATCTGGTGGGTATAGATACCCAAGGCCGAGATCAGTAGGCCACCACACCAGCACAGCGCCGAGACAACACCAGCCTTACGCGGCCCGGCGTGTTCCAGCCAACCGCCCCAGATCGCTGCGGAGCAGCCCAGGAAGATGAAGAACAGGGTGTAGATCCAGCCCAGCATGGAGATCGGCCAGTCGCATTGGGACGAAAAGACTTGGGCGATAAAGCTCATGTCCGGCGCGCAGGCCACCGGCGCGGTGATACCCAGCGCCTTGGACAAGGGCAGCCAGAACACCGAGAAGCCGTAGGCCATGCCGATGCACAAGTGGATGGCCAGCGCGGCCGGTGGAACTAGCCAGCGGTTGAAGCCCGGCTTGGCGATGATGCGTTCCTTGGACAGGAACGCAGGCTGTGCGGCGGCATTGCCGGCCACAGTGCTAGTGCTCATTGGTGTTTCCCCCAGTTATTGGTATGCGTCCGTCAGGCGCTCTCTCCCTCGGCCTTGCACGCAAAGCGTGGCCGTTTTGTTGAGTGAAGCTCCCTTTAAGGCGCGACGTTAAGTCGCAGAAGGCGGACGAACGTGCAGAGATTAGCACCAGTGGATGACAGAAAAATCAAACTGCCACTACCTTTTTTGGATTATCTGTATTTTTCTGACGTCAAAATCCCATTTCCGCGCCGGTGGATACAATGTAACGATCCGTGAACTGACGCCGGCCTTCGGGCGTTATACTCTGCGGCTAAATTTTGAAATCGACATACAAGGACTCGCCCATGAAAGCGTTCGGCAAAATCCTGGGTCTGGTACTTCTCGGGCTGTTGCTGATCATTGTGGCGCTCGGCTTTGCCCTGACCCACCTTTTCGATCCCAACGACTACAAAGAAGAAATTCGCCAGATAGCCCGCGACAAGGCCCACATCGAGCTGACGCTCAATGGCGATATCGGCTGGAGCCTTTTCCCCTGGCTGGGCCTGGAACTGCACGAGGCCAGCGTCGCGACCCTGACCGCACCCACCCAACCTTTCGCCGACTTGCAGATGCTCGGCCTGTCGGTGCGCGTACTGCCGCTGCTGCGCCGCGAAGTGCAGATGAGCGATGTGCGTGTCGAGGGCCTGAACCTGCGCCTGAACCGCGATAAGCAAGGCCACGGCAACTGGGAAGACATCGGCAAGAACCTGCCCGACGAAACCGCCGGTGCCCCCGCTCCCGCGCCGGTCGAACCGGTGGCTGAAACCAAGCCGGAAAAACCGCCGCAGCCGATCCGCCTGGACATCGACAGCCTGACCATCAACAACGCCCGCGTCGAATACACCGATGAACAGACCGGCAAGCAATTGAGTGCCGAAAGTATCCAGTTGAGTGCCGGTGCCATCCACGAAGGCGCCAGCATCCCGCTGAAACTCACGGCGTTTCTGGGCAGCAACCAGCCGCTGATGCGGGTCAAGACTGAGCTGAACGGCAACTTGCGCATCCAGCGCGCGCTCAAGCGTTATCAGTTCGAAGACATGCGCTTGAGTGGCGAAGCCACCGGTGAGCCGTTGCAAGGCAAGACCGTGAGCTTCTCCACCCAGGGCCAACTGCTGGTGGACTTGGCGGCCAACGTCGCCGAATGGACCAACCTGAAACTGGCGGCCAACCAACTGCGCGCCTTGGGCGAACTAAAGGCCAATGACCTGGACAAAACCCCGCAGATCAGCGGCGCCCTGTCGGTTGCCCAGTTTGACCTGGCCAAGTTTCTTGAGAGCGTCGGCCACCCACTGCCTGCCATGGCCCCAGGCAGCCTGAGCAAGGTCGAACTGGTGAGCCGCCTCAAGGGCACGCCCACCAGCGTCGCCCTGGAAAACTTGAACCTGAAGCTCGATGCCAGCACCTTCACCGGCCGCATCGCCGTGGATGATTTCGCCAAGCAGTCCCTGCGCGTGCAACTCAAGGGCGATACCTTCAATGCCGACAATTACCTGCCGGCCAAATCCGAAGCCGCCAAAGGCGCAACCGCCGCACGCCAGGCCGAAGTACAGAGCAGCGAAGCCGGCGCCATGGCGGCAGGCGGCAACACACCATTGCCGGAGGCGCCAACCAGAGTTGCCTGGAGCAACGACAAACTGCTGCCGCTGACGCGCCTGCGCAGCCTGGACGTGAATGCAGACCTGGCCTTTGGTGAACTGACCCTGAGCCAGTTGCCCATTCAGAACGCGGTGCTCAAAGCCTCTGGCATTGACGGGCAGCTCAAGCTCGACACCCTCAGCGGCAGTCTCTACAACGGCACATTCCAGGCCAACGGCACACTCGACGTACGCCAGGACACGCCAGTGCTGGCCCTGCAAAGCCACATCAAGCAGGTGCCCGTTGAGCGCATCCTGCAGGCCCAAGGAAAAAACCCGCCGGTCAAAGGCCAGCTCACCCTCGACAGCAACCTCACCGGCCGCGGCAACAGCCAGAAGGCCTTGATCGACAGCCTCAACGGCACCACCAGCATCGTGATCAACAACGGTGTGCTGCTCAATGCCAACATCGAGCAGCAACTGTGTACCGGCATCGCCCTGCTCAACCGCAAGGCCCTGAGCGCCACACCAGGCGGCAAGGACACGCCCTTCCAGGAACTGCGCGGCAACCTCACGTTCCGTAACGGCGTGGCCAGCAACCCCGACCTGAAAGTACGCATTCCTGGCCTGACGCTCAACGGCAACGGTGATGTGGATTTACGCGTGCTGGGCATGGACTACCGCGTCGGCATCATCGTCGAAGGCGACAAGCGCGACGTGCCGGACCCAGCCTGCCAGGTCGGCGCCAACTTCCAGGGCATTGAGGTGCCACTGCGCTGCCGAGGCCCGCTTGAGCTTGGCGCCAAGGCCTGCCGCCTGGACAAGGACGGCCTGGGCCAGGTCGCCCTCAAGGCTGCCGGCAACCGCCTCAACGAGAAGCTGGAAGAGAAACTCGACAAGGTTAACCCCAAGCTCAAAGACGCATTGAAAGGCCTGTTCAACCGATGAGAAACGAGCAGTTTTCACAAGCGGTGCTGGACTGGTACGACCGCCATGGCCGCCACGACCTGCCCTGGCAACAGGGCATCACCCCTTACCGGGTGTGGGTGTCGGAGATCATGCTGCAACAGACCCAGGTCAGCACCGTGCTCAACTACTTCGACCGGTTCATGGCGTCCCTGCCGACGGTCGAAGCCCTGGCCGCCGCGCCGGAAGATGAAGTGCTGCACCTGTGGACGGGCCTGGGCTACTACACACGGGCGCGCAACCTGCAGAAGACCGCCAGGATCGTGGTGGCCGAACACGGCGGCGAATTCCCCCGCGACGTGGAAAAGCTCACCGAGCTGCCGGGCATCGGCCTGTCCACCGCGGGTGCGATTGCCAGCCTGAGCATGGGCCTGCGCGCACCGATCCTCGACGGCAACGTCAAACGCGTGCTGGCGCGCTTTACCGCCCAAGAGGGCTACCCTGGCGAACCCAAGGTGGCCAAGCAGCTGTGGGCCACCGCAGAGCGCTTCACACCCTTTGAGCGCGTCAACGCCTACACCCAGGCCATGATGGACATGGGCGCCACCCTGTGCACCCGCAGCAAACCCAGTTGCCTGCTGTGCCCGCTGGAAAAAGGCTGCGAAGCCCACATGCTGGGCCTGGAAACACGCTACCCGATCCCGAAGCCGCGCAAGACCATCCCGCAAAAGCGCACGCTGATGCCGATGCTGGCCAACGCCGAGGGCGCGATCCTGCTTTACCGTCGCCCGTCTACGGGCTTGTGGGGCGGCTTGTGGAGCTTGCCGGAGCTGGACGACCTGCAAGACCTGGATCACCTCGCCAACCAGCACGCGCTGGCGCTGGGCAAGCATCAGGAACTGCCCGGGTTGGTCCACACTTTCAGCCACTTCCAACTGGCCATCGAACCCTGGCTGGTCCAGGTCGAGGAAACCGCCCATCACGTGGCCGAGGCCGACTGGCTCTGGTATAACCTCGCCACCCCGCCGCGCCTGGGCCTTGCCGCCCCGGTGAAAAAACTGCTGAAGCGCGCGGCCGACGTATTGAACGCAGGAGTTTCGTCATGACCCGCACCATCATGTGCCGCAAGTACAAAGAAGAACTGCCAGCCCTGGAGCGCCCTCCGTACCCAGGTGCCAAGGGCCAGGACATCTACGAGCACGTCTCCGCCAAAGCCTGGGGCGACTGGTTGAAACACCAGACCCTGCTGATCAACGAAAAACGCCTGAACATGATGAATGCCGAGGACCGTAAATACCTGGCCGGCGAAATGGACAAGTTCTTTTCCGGCGAGGAATACGCCAAGGCCGACGGCTACGTTCCACCTGCTCAATAATTGATCAAAAACCGGGGTCTGCACGTAAGCGACGGTAATAATTAAATATTTTTTGAAAACTTGCTTGACGACCCCCTGAAAAACCCGTTTAATGCGCCCCGTTGCCCAGATAGCTCAGTCGGTAGAGCAGGGGATTGAAAATCCCCGTGTCGGCGGTTCGATTCCGTCTCTGGGCACCAAAATACCGAGAAACCCCAAGGAACAATGCGTTCCTTGGGGTTTTTTATTGCCTGCGATTTAATGCGACTCACGCATTTACGGACACGATGTCGCAGCAGGACGATTGAGGGTTATTTTTGGCTGGACTCAATCGTTCAGCCTTTACCCAAATCTCAGTTGTAAGGTTTTTTCATGACCCGCTTCTTGCTTTGCACCCTGTTACTACTGACCGCCCTGCTCAGTGGGTGTGCCACGCAGCTGGACGTAGCGATCAACGCGACGCCTGATCCCGACTATCACTTCGACCGACAGGCAACCGTGCTGGTGACCTCCACCGGCGGCAGCGATGAAAACTCACTCAACGCCCGCTACTACCTGCGTGACATGGTTCGCGCCATGCAGGACCAGGGCTTTCGCAATGTCTTCACCGACACCACCCTGCCCAAGAACCATGCACCAATCAAAATGACCGTCACCCTGGACGTCGACAGCAAGCAGGTGACGTATCGCTATACCGCCACCGAATACGGGCAGGTGGCAAAAAGCACCACCACTCAATGCAAGAAGAACAAGAAAAAGACCGACCAACTGACCTGCACCAGCACTCCAAACACCTCCTACGGCCCGGTAGGGACCTCGGAGCGCACCGGCTACACCACGCTCACCACCTTCCGGGTCACCGCTCGTGATGAAGTGAGCAGGCGCGCTGTCTACCTGCTACGGGCGTCGTCCTATAACGACGACTGCCAAGCCGCCAAGGTCGAAGCCTTCCTGGTACAGCAGGGTTTGCAGAATCTGAATTTCCAGGACCGCGTGCAGCGCAACTATACGGTCACGATGCCTGAAGGCTTCCGTTGCAAGTAATCAGCTGCTCGGCAGGCCCTTGGCTCAAGGGCCTTCTTACCTGAGCAAAAACACCATCAATGGGTTGTCATTCAAGCGCCCTTGATAGCTCGGCGCCAAGTGCTCCACCGGCGACCCCTTCAACAGCGCGGTCTCCTTGCGCGATACGATCACCCACGAGGGCCGGGGCAGCGCCGCCAATTTCTCAAGCTCGTGTCGCCCGACAAACAGCGGCTGTTCATCGTGATCCAGGTTCATCATGTAGCGCACCGCCCAGGTATCCCGTGCCAGGTCGACAAATACCAAAGGGCCCGGCTGCGCCTGGCGCAACGCCTCCACCTGGCTGACAAACCGCCGAGTATCGAATTGCAGGTCCTTGGCCGGCTCTATCACCGTCACCAGCAACAGCCATTGCGCCGCCAGGGCGATCAGACTGAGCCACACCAACCGCCATGCTCGCTGCCAGGCAATCAACGCTGCGGCTTGCAGCACCACCAGCACGCCGATCATCAACGGCAAGGAAATCTCCGGCCAGTAGCCCTGCTTGTGCCAGGCGTGTCGACACACAAACAACACAACCACGCACAACGCCGGCAGCGCCGCGACCAGCCATTCGTAGCCACGACGCACGCCCACCAGCCAGCCTTGCGCATGCAGCAGCCCATAGGCAGCGACAGCCGCAAACATCGGCACCATCGGCAGAATGTAATAAGCGCGTTTGAAATGCGGAACCGACAGGCCGAGCAGAATCATCAAGCCGCAGCCCCCGAACCGCACCAGCAATTGCAGGTGCTCATTGCCCCAACGCTCGGGCCAGCGATGGCGCAACGCAAACAGGGTCGCAAACGCCAGCGGAACCACCGGGAAGTAGCGGTACAAGCTCAGTTGGAAGTAAAAGTAAAACGGTTCACCCGACTCATCCAGACGCCCACCGACTTGCATCTTGAAGACTTCATCGGCAAACGCAGCGCCACCACTGAACCGCGCAAGCTTCATCAGCAGCCACCAGCACGCTGCGAGCAACACCAGGCCGGCAACGCCGTGGATCAGCACCTGCCGGACACGCTCTCCCGGCTTGCCCAATGCCCAATACACACACACCACCCCGCAGACTTCAATCAACCCCAGCGGCCCACGTATGGCGAAACCCAGGATGAACAGCGGGAACACCGCCAGTTGCCTCAACCGTGACCCGTGGCGTTCGCCGGTGTGCAGCAGGTAGAAACTGCCCACGCATAACAATGCAACCATCTGATCCAGGCACACCGAGCGCGACTTTTCGAGTAACTGGGCGGTGAGCAGCGTGAGCAGCACCGTCAGCAGTGACCAGGCACGGCTGTAGGTTGCCAGCAGGCGATACATCAGCGCGATCACCCCCGCCGACGCGAGCGCCGTGGGCAGCACATTCGCCAAGTGGTTCGGCGCATCAAACAATCGGGCGAATAGGTAACTGAAGAAGGTCGCGGTGCCTGGGTAATCCGCATAGGGCTGGCCGTAGGTGGTGGGGAAAAGACTCGCGCCATGGCGATACATTTCCTGCAGGAACAGCGCCCAACGCCCATCAAAACCCTGGGGCTGCTGATCCCAGATGCCTACTGTGAACAACAAGAGAGCGACCAGGAAAATACCCAGTGACTCCAGGCGAAAACGGTTGCGGTGATCCATCGGGTGACCTGTCAGGTGGGAAGCGCTGGCGTATGGTGCCGAACGCGCCCCTGAATGGCGCCTGAACAGACCTGAACATTCACGTGGTTACCGACTGGTGGGCCACACCACTGCCGGGATCAGGCGAACGTAGGCCAACTCGGCAACCAGCTCGATCAGGGTCTGCAGGATCACCACCGTTGCGGCCAAACCGCGCACATCCTCCGGCAGGGCCAGCGCCAATGGCAAAACCACCAGCGAGTTACGGGTAGACGCACTGAACGTCACCGCCCGCGCCGTCACCGCTGGCAGTGCGAACAGGCGCGCAGCCCCAATGCCCAGCAACGGCGCCAACAATACAAAGGCCACGTAGATTGGAATGACCGGCAACAACAAGTTGATATCTCGCACCACCGCAGTGATGTGCGAAGCGAGCACGACAAACAACACCAGCGCCATCGCCGGCACCGGCAACCACGCCCAGGCGCTGCTCCAAAGACCGATAGCGCTCGAACGCCGCGCAAGCGCGCTGGTGAGGACCGCCAGAAGCATCGGCACCACAATCAGCCCCACGAACGCCTCTACAAATGGCCCCGCCGCTACCACCACGCTGGATTGCTCGCCCAACATCAGCCCCAGGTATACCGGCAACAGCAGCAGTTGCAGCAACAGCAACAGCGGGGTTGCCGCCAGCATCGAACGCGAATCGCCCTTGCCGATATGGGTAAACACCACCACGTAGTCGATACAGGGCGTCAGCAACACCAGCAGAGCGCCCACCAGCAACGCCGGGCATTCCACCAGGCCGCGGGTCAACCCCCACACCAGCAAAGGCACCAGGATGAAATTGGCCAGCAGCAAGGCCCCCATGAAGCGCTTGTTGCCCAAGCCTTGGCGCAGCTCAAGAAAGGGGATCTGCAAAAACATCGCATACATCAGCACGGCGATGGCAGGTGTCACCCAAAGGCTGAAGCCCTGCGCCGATAAGGGCCAGAACAGGCCAAACGTGACGGCCAAAAAGACGGCAACAAAATAGATCGGGACCTGATGGTGTTCCAGGGTGTCACGGGTCATGGGTGGGCTCTGGTGGATCATTAGACTGTCAGCCTAAGTACCCGCGCAGATAAGGTCGAGCACTACAGCAATCATTGCCGCCCGAGAAACCCTTGGGATTTACCCCAACCTGCGCTTCAATACACCCTCTAGACCCAGACCCCCAAGGACATTGAGCCCATGGCCTCGCCAAACAAGCAGCAAAAACGCGCCCACCGGGCAAAAGCCAAGGCCAAGCAAAACCGCACCCAGCGCGCCGTGGCGCACAAGCCGGATGCCTTCGCGGGCGACGACAGCCGCATCGACCTTGAGTCGGTGGATTTGACTGAACTGTTCGTCGAAATGCGTACCGCCGGCGAGATCAGCCAGCAGGCGCTGTGTGCGGTGTTCCTGGCGCACCCGTTGCTGGCGTTGGTGCTAGAGCAGGAAGGCGAAGAGGAAGCGACCGACTTCATCCTGGCGGCGCTGATCGAGTATCGGCAGTGGGCGACGGACAGCGATGACGAAGCCGCGGCGTTAGCGTGGATTGAGTCGCCGCAGTTCCAGGCCGATTACGTGGCGGCGTCCCAGGCGCTGGCCAACGCCCCCGACTGACACAAAATAAAAATGTGGGAGCGGGCTTGCCCTAATGCCAGTCAGTTAAGAGCTCGAGCAGACAACCAGTGACTTGTGGCGAGGGAGCTTGCTCCCGCTGGACTGCGTAGCAGTCCCATTTTTGGGGCCGCTTCGCGCCCCAGCGGGAGCAAGCTCCCTCGCCACAGTTACCGATTCTGTCTTAACTGACTGGCATTAGGGCTTGCCCGCGATGGCGGTGTGTCAGGCGACGAATACATCGATTGGCAGTCCGTCACCGCGGGCAAGCCCGGCTCCCACATTGTTGCGCGGTGCGCTACCACCGTCTCTCGTCAGCTAAGCGCCGCAGCCCCCACTCTTTGGGCCTTGCGACGGCTCGCCACCAGCAACCCCGCCAACACCACCAGCAAGCTCAGAACCCCGGTGGCGATGATCTCGACCCGGTGCGCTTCCTGGAACAGCATGATGGTCAACGTACCGACGATAAACACCATCACCGCGTACGTCAGGCCTGGGAACAGCCACATCTTGAAGACGATCTTCTCGCCCGCTGCCGTACGCTTCTGGCGCATGCGCAGTTGCGACACGGCAATCACCAGGTACACCAGCAACGCAGTGGCGCCGGAGCTGGCCAGCAGGAATTCGAACACCGCCGCCGGAGCGACGTAGTTGGCGAATACCGCCAGGAACGCTGCGCCGGTAGACAGCAACACCGCCCAGTAAGGCGTGCCGCTCTTGTTGGTACGCTTGGCCACAGCCGGTGCGTCACCGCGACGGCCCAGGGAAAACAGCATGCGTGACGCGGTGTAGAGCGCTGAGTTGAGGCAGCTGGTCACGGCAACCAGCACCACCAGGTCGACAATCAGCTTGGCATTCGGGATACCCATGCGCTCCAGCACGGTCTGGTAGGAACCTACGGCAGCCAGGGTGGGATCGTTCCAAGGCACCAGAGACACCACGATGAAGATCGACAACAGGTAGAACAAACCAATCCGCCAGATCACCGAATTGGTGGCCTTGGTGATTTGCTGGCCCGGGTTCTTCGATTCGGCGGCAGCGATGGTGACAATCTCGGTGCCCATGAACGAGAACATGGTGGTCAGGATCGCCGCCAGTACCGCGCCCATGCCGTTGGGCATGAACCCTTGGGTATCGAACAGATGTGAAACACCGCTGACCTGGCTGGTGGGCAAGAAGCCGAAGATTGCGGCCAGGCCGAGGATCACAAAGCCGACGATCGCCACAACCTTGATCAGCGCAAACCAGAACTCGAACTCGCCGTAGTTCTTCACACTGAACAAGTTGGTTACGGTGAGCAGCAAGGTAATGACCAGGGTGAACGCCCAGATCGCCACGTCGGGGAACCAGGCGTGCAGGATGGTCGCCGCCGCGTTGGCTTCCAGCGGAATCACCAGCACCCAGAACCACCAGTAGAGCCAGCCAATGGTGAAACCGGCCCAGTGGCCGATTGCCCGGTCGGCATAGGTAGAGAACGAACCGGTATCCGGTGACGCAACGGCCATCTCGGCCAGCATGCGCATCACCAGTACCACCAGCGTACCGGCGGCTGCATAGGCCAACAGTACCGCCGGGCCGGCAGCAGCGATCGCATGGCCGGAGCCGACAAACAAACCGGCGCCGATGACACCGGCAATCGACAGCATGGTGACGTGCCGCGGTTTGAGCCCCTGTTCGAGGTCATTGGAGCTTTGCGTACTACTCATTGACACACCTTTGCGAGGAATTGCGAAAACGGTTCGCCCGGCTTGCAGCCTTTGTCGTGAAAAGAATCCAACAGGGCGTTCTTTATTTTTTACGCAAGATCTGCGCCAAAATATTTCAGAACCACAGTTGGCGGGGGCTGTAGGACAATTCGCTACTCATCGCAACTTATTGAAAACAATGGCATTCCGCTATAGCGTTACCGTGCGACTCACTTTCATGGCATTGCGACGCACCAAAAACACACACAAAAAGTACGTGACGCCCCATAACCGGGCTGATATGGACCGTTTGCCCGGTTAACCCTTCCAACACCCGGCCAAAGCTGGCACCATCGCGCCCTTTTTTACGCGAAGCCTGTGGATATTTCCGGGTCAAACGTCTGTAGGTTGTTGATGGCGCGACACACTGCTGCGCCGATGCGACACCCTGCCGCAGACCACCGGTTAACCGTCCGCAGCGCTGTTGGCTGTCATCCAAACGCTATGCTAGCTTGGCGCCTCGCCAGGAAGGCGGCCCAACAGCGAAGATCGCAACGAACACAATGAGGACCGCACATGGCCGAGGCCACGCCCGCGCTTGAAATCCGCAACTTGCATAAACGCTATGGTGAGCTTGAGGTACTCAAAGGTATCTCGCTGACCGCTCGCGACGGCGATGTGATCTCGATCCTGGGTTCCTCCGGTTCCGGCAAGTCCACCTTCCTGCGCTGCATCAACCTGCTGGAAAACCCGCACCAGGGCCAGATCCTGGTGGCCGGCGAAGAACTCAAGCTAAAGGCCGCGAAAAACGGCGAACTGATGGCCGCCGACGGCAAGCAGATCAACCGCCTGCGCAGCGAAATCGGGTTTGTGTTTCAAAACTTTAACCTGTGGCCGCACATGAGCATCCTCGACAACATCATCGAGGCTCCTCGGCGCGTGCTCGGCCAGAGCAAGGCCGAAGCGATAGAAGTGGCCGAGGCCCTGCTGGCCAAGGTCGGGATCGCCGACAAGCGCCACGCCTACCCTGCGCAACTCTCTGGCGGCCAACAACAACGCGCGGCGATTGCGCGTACCCTGGCGATGCAGCCTAAAGTCATCCTGTTCGACGAGCCGACTTCGGCGCTTGACCCGGAAATGGTCCAGGAAGTACTTAATGTGATCCGCGCGCTGGCCGAAGAAGGCCGCACCATGCTGCTGGTCACCCACGAAATGGGCTTCGCCCGCCAGGTATCCAGCGAAGTGGTGTTTTTGCACCAGGGCCTGGTCGAAGAGCAAGGATCGCCACAGCAGGTATTTGAAAACCCGCTTTCGGCGCGCTGCAAACAATTCATGTCCAGCAACCGCTAACGGAGCAACATGCATGCAGACCTATAAGAAATTCCTTCTGGCCGCGGCCGTCTCGATGGCGTTCAGCGCCACGGCCATGGCAGAAACCTTGAAGATGGGGATCGAAGCGGCTTACCCGCCCTTCAACAATAAAGACGCCAGCGGCAACGTTGTCGGCTTCGACAAGGACATCGGCGACGCCCTGTGCGCCAAGATGAAAGTCGAGAAGTGCGAAGTGTATGTGTCCGACTGGGACGGCATCATCCCTGCCCTGAACGCCAAGAAGTTCGACTTCCTGGTGTCCTCGCTGTCGATCACCGACGAGCGCAAGCAGGCGGTGGACTTCACCGACCCGTACTACTCCAACAAGCTGCAGTTCATCGCGCCAAAAGCCACGGAGGACTTCAAGACCGACGCCGCTTACCTCAAAGGCAAGGTGATCGGTGCGCAGCGCGCAACGCTGGCCGGTACCTACCTGGAAGACAAGCTGCCGGACACCGAAGCCAAGCTCTACGACACTCAGGAAAACGCCTACCTCGACCTGACCTCCGGTCGCCTCGACGGCATCCTGGCTGACAAGTACGTGCAGTACGAATGGCTCAAGAGCAAAGACGGTTCGGCCTATGAATTCAAAGGCGACCCGGTGGTAGAAAGCGACAAGATCGGTATCGCCGTACGCAAGGGCGACCCGCTGCGCGAGCGCCTGAACAAAGCCCTGGCAGAGATCAAGGCAGACGGCACCTACAAGAAGATCAACGACAAGTACTTCCCGTTCAGCATCGAATGACCTGAACGGCCTGCCCGGCGCGCTCCTGCGAGCGCGCTGGCTTTTAGCAATGCCTGCCGCGATATGAAAACACCATGAATTTCGATCTCTACGGATTCGGCCCGGCCCTTGCAGCCGGCGCGCTGATGACCGTCAAACTGGCGCTCACGGCCCTGTGCCTGGGGCTGGTGCTCGGCCTTTCCGGCGCCTTGGCCAAGACCTCCCCATACAAGCCACTGCAATGGCTGGGCGGCGCTTACTCGACCATCGTTCGCGGTATTCCCGAATTACTGTGGGTGCTGCTGATTTACTTCGGCACCGTCAATCTGATGCGTGCCCTGGGTGAGTTCTTCGGCAACCCCGACCTGTCGCTGAGTGCCTTCGCCGCCGGCGTCATCGCCCTGGGCCTGTGCTTCGGCGCCTACGCAACGGAAGTGTTCCGCGGCGCGATTCTCGCCATTCCCAAGGGCCACCGCGAAGCCGGTGTGGCGTTGGGGCTGTCGAAGTTTCGGATTTTCACCCGGCTGATCATGCCGCAGATGTGGCGCATCGCCCTGCCGGGCCTGGGTAACCTGTTCATGATCCTGATGAAAGACACCGCGCTGGTGTCGGTGATCGGCCTGGAAGAAATCATGCGCCACGCGCAGATCGGCGTGACCGTGACCAAGCAACCCTTCACCTTCTTCATGGTCGCGGCATTCATGTACCTGGGCCTGACCGTACTGGCGATGACCAGCATGCACTTCCTGGAAAAACGCGCCGCCCGCGGCTTTGCAAGGAGCACCCAATGAGCGGCGACTACAGCTGGCTATCGCACTTTGACCTGGGCCTGAACTGGGCCGTGATCATCAAGTGGCTGCCGAAGTTGGCCCAGGGCGCAACCCTGACCCTGGAGCTGGTGGCAATCGCCGTGATCGCCGGCCTGCTGCTGGCGATCCCTCTGGGCATCGCCCGCTCTTCGCGCCGCTGGTACGTGAGCGCCCTGCCCTACGGCTACATTTTCTTCTTCCGTGGCACGCCGCTGCTGGTGCAGTTGTTCCTGGTGTATTACGGCCTGGCGCAGTTCGATGCCGTGCGCAACAGCTTCATGTGGCCGTACCTGCGCGACCCGTTCTGGTGCGCCACCGCCACTATGACCCTGCACACCGCCGCCTACATTGCCGAGATCCTGCGCGGTGCGATCCAGGCCATTCCGCCGGGCGAGATCGAAGCGGCGCGGGCCCTGGGCATGTCCAAGCCCAAGACGCTGTTCTACATCATCCTGCCACGCGCCTCGCGCATCGGCCTGCCGGCCTACAGCAACGAAGTGATCCTGATGCTCAAGGCCAGCGCCCTGGCCAGTACCGTGACCCTGCTGGAACTGACCGGCATGGCGCGCACCATCATTGCTCGCACTTACCTGCCGGTGGAGATTTTCTTCGCTGCAGGGTTGTTCTACCTGCTGATGGCCTACGTGCTGGTGCGCGGTTTCAAACTGCTGGAAAAGTGGCTGCGCGTCGATGCATGCCAAGGACGTTGAGGCACGCTTCCAGGCACTGGATGCGTTCCTGACCGAACACCAAGGGCTGTGGCGACCACGGCCCTTTACTCAGTTGCAGCTGCCCTGGGAAACCGAGCATCCCGAGTTATCCCAGTGGCTGCGTCGGCGTTCGTTAGCCGAAGCTGAAGCCAGTCACAACCAACCCCACGACCTGCCCGCGCCCACACCTTTTCCACAGCTGGCCGCTCACGCGCTGCGCCTCGCTACTGTGGATAAGTTACCCACGCACACCCTGGAGCCGGCTCGCCACCGTCTGAACGTCGACGTGCCAGGGCGCAAATGGCAACAGATCGAAGCCTTCGGCGCCGCGCTGTCCTTTATCCAAACGCCAGCCCACTGGCTGGACTGGTGCGCCGGCAAAGGCCATCTAGGCCGCCGCCTGCTGCAACCCGGCCAACAGCTGACCTGCCTGGAATACGACCCCGCCCTGATCGCCTCCGGCCAAGCCTTGAGTGATCGCCACGGCCTGCCCGCAACCCATCATCTGCAAGACGTGATGGCGGATGTCGCGATCCAGCCCGAACACACGCCGGTCGCCCTGCATGCCTGCGGCGACCTGCATGTGCGCCTGCTACAACTGGCCAGCGCCGCCGGCTGCAAACAACTGGCCCTGGCGCCCTGCTGCTACAACCGCATCACCGCCGACCGTTATCAAGCCCTCTCCGCCGCCGGGCGCGCCTCCTTGCTGCAACTGTCGATTGATGACCTGGGCCTGCCCCTGAGCGAAACCGTCACCGCCGGCAACCGTGTACGCCAACAACGGGACACATCCATGGCCCGCCGCCTGGGCTTTGACCAACTGCAACGGCAACTGCGTGGCTGCGACGACTACCTGCCAACACCTTCCCTGCCCGCCAGTTGGCTGGATAAACCCTTTGCCGACTATTGCCAGGAACTGGCAAGCCTCAAGGGCTTATCCACAGGCGAGCAGAACTGGCCGGCCCTGGAAGCCCACGGCTGGCAACGCCTGGCCGAGGTGCGCAACCTTGAGTTAGTGAGAGGCTTGTTTCGACGCCCATTGGAACTGTGGTTGGTATTGGACCGGGCACTGTTCATGGTGGAACAGGGCTACAACGTCGAGGTCGGCAGCTTCTGCGAACCATCGTTGACCCCTCGCAACCTTATGGTGCTGGCCGAGCGCGAATAAAGGGCAAAAAATCCTACAAGTGCCCTGTGGATAACTCTGTTGATGAATACTTTGCAAAGGCCGTAGATATAGGCCCTTCACGCCAAAAGCCAACCTGGTCATTTTTTGTTCACAAAATAAAGTGCACACAAAACAGGCAGTTGCAGCGTGTTGAGAACTGCTGCACAAAATGGCTGTTTCGTGACAACCGTTACCAACCGATTGTGCATAAGCATCTGGCGCCAGGCGCATAACGGGCGCTTTATGCGGTCTGTTTTGGCGCCTTCAGCCACAGGCAAACCTCGCTGATATCATCACTGGCCAGCCGTTTCGCCACGTTATCCAGCGGGTCGGATGAGTAGGCCAACGCCTCGTTGATGGCCATATCGCGATGAACTTCCAACGGGTCTTTGCCCAAGCGATGCTTGAACGCCTCGACCATGTCCAGGCTGAAGGGGTTGCTCTCATCCACCTGGTTAACCACCACCTGCACAACCGGCGGGCGCTCGCCCTCAAGGTGCGGAGCGAGCAGCAGGTCCAGATGATCCAGGGTCCCAAGGCAAGCAGCGTCCGCCTGCACGATGACCAGCACCACATCGGCAACGCTCAACGCTTGATGGAAATAGACGTTGTTACCCGCGGGCGTATCGATGATCACCGTGTGCCGCTCGCTGAGCCCCAGGTACCTAAGACGCTGCGCCAGCCAACCGGGCTCCTGCTTGAGCCAGCGCTCGAGGCTTTCCTGCTGCTGGATATCGATATCGCCGAAGGTCATCACCTGGCAACCGGCAAAGCCCAACTGCTGCAAGGGCGCCCATTGCCCATGCTCCAGACTGGTGCGGCCGATTCCGGCCAAAGTGGAACTGACCCCAAAGTGATGATGCAAGGCATTCTGCGGGTCCAGGTCCAGCGCCACCACCGACTCGCCCAGGCGCTGCAACCCACTGCTCAAGGCCGTGACCAGCGTGCTGCGGCCCACACCGCCATTGATAGACACCAACGCCACTATTTTAGGGCGCAGCTCCGGGGCATCGATGGGCTGTTGGTGGATACTTTCGTCAGGAACACTGCCGAAAAAGTGCATTCTTGCATTGATGCCGTCGGCATCATGGGTAACGTCTTTGCCAAACAACGCCAGAATTTCTTTGCTTAGGCTCATAGCCTGCTCCTCACGACGCAGCTTAAAGACGTGAAGGTCAGCAAGTGCGGGCACTTGCCGCAGGTCTTTTTATAGGCGCCCTTGTTGTGGGCATTCTGTGACAAAGGGCTTGAAGTGTCATTATTTTGCTGTTTTTATGCTCGGATTTTTAGATGGACGGTAGATAGTCAATTTAATGGCTTTTCAGCGTGTGTTTTTCCACAGGCTTGCAACCTGTGAAAACGTGCCCAAGACAGCCTAATCGCAAGAAACCTCCGACTTTGCAAAAATAGTCAGAATTCAGGGGTTTACAGAACCTTTCCAATCGCTATAATCGTCGCCCTAACACGCCGGTATAGCTCAGTTGGTAGAGCAACTGACTTGTAATCAGTAGGTCCCGGGTTCGACTCCTGGTGCCGGCACCATCCAAGGTTCCAGAGAAGGCTTTCAAAATCTCTGAAACCCCCGAAAAACCCGCCTTCTGGCGGGTTTTTTCGTTTTGGCGTTCCATCGGTTTCCGTCAGAAACTGGTGGATTCCAACCGTTTTAGGGGTAGTGTTAGGGGTAAGGTAATTCGATAAAGGGGGAGTACCCTTATGTCGCGCACCACTGCTCCACTCTCCGATTCGGCTTGCCGCTCAGCCAAGCCCACCGACCGCGCCTACAAGCTTTTCGACGGCGATGGCCTCTACCTTCTAGTCCAACCCAATGGCCGTAAAGGCTGGCGTCTCAGGTATGTCAAACCTGATGGACGCGAAGGACTGACCTCGTTCGGCAGCTACCCCGTGGTCGGCCTCGCCGATGCACGCAACAAGCGCCTGGAGGTCAAGCGGATGCTGGCGAAAGGCATCGACCCCATAGAAACCAAACACCAAGCCAAGACGCAGGCCGCAATCAAAGGCCGAACCTTTGAAAGCGCTGCACTGGACTGGCACAAAGCGATGTCTGCCAAATGGGCACCGGGCCATGCCAAGACGGTTCTGAGCCGCCTCAAAACCCACGTCTTCCCGCTGATCGGCGCTCGCTCTATTGTCGATCTGGACACCCATGACCTGATGCAACCTCTGGACGCGATCCAGAAGCGCGGCACGATTGACGTCGCTTTAAGGGTACAAAACTACCTGCAAAGCATCATGCGCGAGGCGAAGCGTGCTCGACAGATCGCGGCAAACCCTGCCTCCGACCTTGAAGGTTTGATCAAAGCCCCGAGGGTGATTCACCGCCCTGCTTTACCCTTATCGCGTCTGCCTGAATTGCAGGAGCGTATCGACACCTACAGAGGCCGCGCACTTACCCGGCTGACGGTCATGCTCTCGCTGCATGTGTTCGTCCGCTCCAGTGAACTGCGCTTCGCCCGCTGGAGCGAGTTCGACCTCAAGCGCGGCACCTGGGAGATACCGGACACTCGACCCGCGTTGGACGGAGTACCCTTTTCAACAAGGGGTACGAAGATGGCCGGGGACATCCACCTTGTACCCTTATCGCCGCAAGCCGTGACTCTGCTTGAACAGATCCACGTCCTCACCGGCAAATTCGACCTGGTGTTTGCAGGCGATGCCAAGCCCTGGAAACCCATGTCTGAAAACACGGTGAACAGCGCACTCAGAAAGATGGGGTACAACACCAAAGCCGAAATATGCGGGCATGGGTTTCGGTCGATGGCCTGTAGCGCGCTGATTGAGTCAGGATTGTGGTCGGAGACAGCCATTGAACGGCAGATGAGCCACAAGGAACGCAACAACGTCCGCGCCGCATACATCCACAAGGCCGAGTTCATTGAGGAGCGCAGGCTGATCATGAACTGGTGGAGCCGGTATCTGGAGGCCAACCAGCAGGAGCATGTCACTCCACACGAGTTTGCAAACCAGACCGGGACGAACGTCACGCGGCTCAAGGCGAAAAACCGCTTGAGGGAGTAGGCCGTTAGCCTACTCCTCGTCCTGCCCACCAATGTACGCTTTGTACGCCTGCCTTTCATGAGTCGGCTTGGACGGAAATGCCAACTGAATCTGCCTACTTTTCACCATTCCATTCAGGTACTGCTGACGGAGGGCATCTGGACTGCGCTTTACCAAATTAGCCAAAACGTTGAGCGTCAGATAGTGCTCCTTGCATAGGGTGATAATCACCTGTTGCATACGATCCTTTTGCATGCGCTCTCGATTGCGCGGCTCCTCAGCCAGTATTTCGAGCTTTTCTCGAAACCTTGCATCAAGCCTGTCCAAAGCATCGATCAGCGGCGCGTCAATATGATCGCTCAACAAGCAGCCATCATCGTTTCGCTGCATATCCAGCTCGACCTTATGTTCGGAGCTACCTGCGTTATGTTCGGAGCTAGCCCCATTATGTTCGGAGCTGCCGGCGTAATGTTCGGAGCTCTGCAGCGGACCTGCGAACACTTGCTCCGGCGTAGGCAGTTGCTCACCCGGCAAGTGATAAATCATGCCCCGTGAGCGCCCGTCGGGCACAAGGAATCCCTCGCGTACCAACCGCGCGAGCAGTTGGCTCAAGTCATGAGCATGAGTATCACAAATCTCAAGGAGACGATTATGGCTGACCACCCGCTCAATCGCGGCCGTGGCCAAAATCAACCTGGCAGTATGTTCCAAGCTCTCGAAACGAACCCCAAATCGCTCTCGTAACTGCTCCACCACCCCATCAGGAAGCAAGTCCAACATGCGAAGCTCAAGAAGGGTTTGCTCGGGCTCGGGCTTTTCATAAAGGGCTGGCGGTCGCCAATGCTGGCTGCGCCACCCGCTGTAGATTTTCGGAACCCCAGAACCACCACGCTCGCCAAGGCCGATAAGAAGAAACATTTGGTGCATTAGCCTGTTCCGGCAATCGCTGGTACCACCTTGCAACACCTGCTCAAGGGGTAGACGTAAGCCGCCAGGATTGCGAAAGCCAAACAAGTCAGGACGCTTCACGACTAACACAGAAACCCGCCCGGTATAGTCGGCATGGACCAAGGTATTAACCAAGGCCTCGCGCAGAGCTTCATGTACCGGCGTGTCATCCTGGCGCTGATCACCTTTGAGAGCGAACGGTACCTTTAAGTCCTCAACCAGCTTGCGATAAACCCGCCGGTAGAAATCAAACAGATTTCCTGACCAGGTTCCATCAGGGACGAGCCTATCCACCCAACGTAGTTCTGTTTTGGCGTGCGGCCGCTCCTGATAGTCCACAAAGTAATGCGGCACACTCTCTTGGATCGAAAGCCAGCGTCCGAACATCAGTAAACCTGCCAGAGTCAGCCCTTCGACTCCGTTCGCTCGGTCCTTTCGCCAGCCGCCTATCTGTCGGAGAAACTCAATCCCTTGGTGCTCCAGCGCTGGATGGCCTGGCTTTATGTCGTTAAGCATCTGGCGGTAGATACGCAGACTGTCCGGCTCAATGTCCGCGAAGTCGTAATTCGGCAAAATCCGCTCGTCCCGACAGTCCTCCACTTGCTCTGCGAACATGCGGCGAACATCTTCCTCAGAGCAACGCCGATCACCCTCATGTAATCGACGATAAGTGTTACCTAGCGGCTGACCATTGAGAAATACCGGCTTCTGCTTACGCGAAGCCGCCGGGATTTTCACTTCAAGTACCTGCTTGCCCTCCAGCTCTCTGACGACCACCTCCCGGTCAGTCAGCAGATTGACACTGACCTTGGCCGGATTGTTGAGGGTATTGAACAGGTCAGTACGTACTTTCTCGATATTTGATAGGCCTGCAACGCTGAACTGCCCATCCTTCTCGCGCACGCCAAGCAGTACTACCCCACCCTGAGTGTTAGCAAAAGCGGAGTAGGTTAACCAGAAATCCTTAGGCAACTCTCCCTTCCCATCCTGCCCCTGAGCGAGCTTGCATTCGAGCTCGACAGATTCAACCAGCGAGGGCAGGTCTTCAAGGGTGTGGGGATTGAGTGACATCAAAGACTTCCTAAATGATCAGCCTGCTTCACGTAGCTGCAAAAGGTCGAAGAAAAGACATACGTGCGGGGATTGTACTCAGTCTTCCATAGTCGCACGCAACTCGACGAGCGGAGACTGATCATCAACTGGTGGAGCCGATTTCCAGTCACCAATCAGCAGGAGGATGTCACTCCTCACGACTTTGCACGAACATCACACGGCCAAAAGCTAATCGCGGCGCAGTAAAGTAAGCGTACGTTCTCGAAATCTCGATGACCCGCTTGTCCACGCGGGTCCATCCAAGCGGGGCTGCAAAGCCGCCCTGCTTGGATGGACCTCACTTAAAAAATCTAAAGCCCACGCAACTGTCTGTGGGAAACCACTGATTTCCACCGGTGGATAATTTCATCCACAGCCGCAGAACTCCCGAAAATTGGAGTCTTGACCCGAATTATCCACAGGCGTAGAAAAGATCGGGCAAAGCGCTGTCGCCGACAGCAACCCAGGTAGCCAGAACCTTTAAGGCTACGCCACACGGTGGTGGTTCTCCCAAAGTGCGATTAGCGTCCGGCGGCTCGCACGGTCACAGCGATGTGATGGATGCCTACTTTTTCCAGTGTGCCCACTGCGGCAACTCATCCCCTTTCATAGCTGCCCTGCAGCAACCTATCCGCTTGGCCATTCCCGTGCGCCAACCTGCGCCCGTCTCTTTCTCCCGGAAAGAGACGGGCGCTCCTACCGCTGCTGCAGCCCAACTCGTACAAGGCTTTGCGGCATTCCCCCTCGTGACAATCGGCGTGACAAACACCGAAGTCACCAGCAACAGCGATGCAGATGATGGTGCCGCAGCCCACGGAATGGACTGCACCTGACTGACAGTCAGGCATGCCCCGGTCATCGAATCACTGCCTTCACCCGACTCAGGATCTCGCGGCGCCGGTCTCGTCAGCCAGCGCAGCCTCCACCCGCCCACTTCCTCGGAAGTGTTCAGGAGGCCAGATCATGAGATGCCCAAGCTCCCGGTCGTAAGGAGTCGCCAGTCCCGCGTTAGTGGACAACCCTCACAGGTCGCAGGGGCCTTGATCCCTGATAACACTCAGCATTCATGGCGGGATGACGTGGGGAAGGTTTTAAAGGTTTGGCTACGAGAGGAGTTTGATCATGGCATTGGTCGGTAGACGGGACGGGCGGAACTTTGGCTATGGACGGCAACTGAGTTATGCCGGGCCACAGGCGCTACGTGATCTGTTTGGCGGCGGGCATTACGGGACGGTCAAAGCGTACAGTGATCGCTGGCAGGCGTTTGTGCGCTGGTGTCGGTCGGAGGATGGGCCAGGGTTTAACGATGCTCGGCAGATTGCTCGGCGGACTTTGCTCGATTACGCCAGATATCTGCGGCAGCAAGTTGAACAAGGTGAGCTCGCCATCGCCACCGCGCAAAACCGATTGTCCAGCGTGAACCGAACCATGGCCGCGCTTCGCGGTGATCTGAATGTAAAAGTACCGAGCCCGAGCAAGGCACTAGGAATGCAGCGCACCAGCGTTCGTTGCTCAGTGCCGCAAGGCCAAGATCGCGAACACGTGAAACGGATCGTCGACGTGCTTTGCGAACACCAGCAGCCGCGCGCCGCGGCCATCGTGCAGTTGGCGCGAGCCACTGGCATGCGCTTGCGCGAGGCCATTTTGGCCGACCTTCCCCGCCTAAAACGTGAAGCCGAACACTACGACAAAATCAACATCCAGGACGGCAACAAAGGTGGCCGCGGCGGCGCAACCGCGCCTCGTTGGATCACGGTGGATGACCATATTCGCAAAGCGCTCAGGTACGCCGAACAGGTCTCACCCGACGGTAGCCGCAACCTGCTGGCACCGAACGAGAGCTACCTCGATTTCCAACGGGAAATCGTCCGCCCCGCCCGAGATATCCTCCATACGCACGACCTCAAAGGCTTCCACGAACTGCGTGCGGCTTATGCGTGCGAACGCTATGAGCAGATCACCCATCACCTAGCCCCCATTAACGGGGGCAGGTGCAGGCGCCTCGATCCACGCCTTGATCGAGAGGCACGCTTACAAATCAGCTATGAGCTGGGACATGGTCGAATCGACGTGGTATCGGCGTATATCGGTGGTCGGGTATGAATAAACCATTCGATATGGAGATCTTCTTGGCTGGGGTACTGACTGGAGCACATGCCACACGCGAACGTCACATCCGCCAGGCCAAGACTATTCAAGCAGCCATTTCTGAACGCTGGAACCGAGATAATCCATGGTCATGGCAAAGAAAACATCTCGCTTGGTTTTTGAACCGCCACATGAACTCAAACTCGAAATCGACGCGCTACTACTACCTGCTGACCACAAGTCTGATCACTCTGCGCCTAGGAAAATCCTGGAGTTTTCAACGCTAGCCAAATGCCAGCAACTGCACGTTCTGCATCCCTCACCGACGGATTCAGCCAGCCAACGATCTGATTGGTATTAGCACAGGCCTCTTGAGCCCCTGAACCTAACCTCTGTTGTTTGATAACCTCTATGTTTTACTGATGGACTGAGGGTTGTAGCTCGAGGCTACGGCTTCACCTGAGACGTAGAGGCTGAAGGCGGTGATAGACACTAGTCTGGTGGCGAAGCTAAGGGCTGAGAATGCAAGATTGGTTGCCTTGCTGGATGCTCATGGCATCGAATGGCGCCCGCCTGCTGAGCCAGTCAAGATAGCGATTGTCCAAGCAGAACAATCACAGCAACTCGATACTGATGGAAAGCTTGCCCTATTCCGAAGCTTGTTTCGTGGTAGGACGGACGTTTATCCCATCCGCTGGGAAAGCAAGGCAGGCAAATCAGGATACGCTCCCGCTTGCGCAAACGAATGGAGGCCTGGCGTTTGTGAGAAGCCCCGAATTAAATGTGGCGACTGCGGTAACCGCCAGCTGCTTCCGCTGACTGATGAGGTGGTCTATCGCCATCTGGCGGGCGAAGTGGTCGTTGGTATCTACCCCCTACTTTCTGATGACACTTGTTATTTTTTGGCGGTCGACTTCGATGAGGCCGAATGGCGTGATGATTCCAAAGCTTTTGCGCAGTCATGCCATGAGCTGAACGTCCCGGTGGCGCTGGAAATATCGCGCTCAGGCCAAGGGGCTCATGGCTGGATTTTCTTTGAGCGTAATGTTCCTGCCTGCGATGCGCGCCGCCTCGGTGCCGCAATCATCAGTCATGCCTGTGAGCGCACCCGGCAGTTGGCGCTCAGTTCCTATGATCGACTGTTTCCAAACCAGGACTATATGCCCAAAGGCGGCTTTGGAAATCTCATCGCGCTCCCTTTACAAAAGCGGGCCAGGGCCCAAAACAATAGCGTTTTTGTAGACGACTCGCTTGAGCCTCATCCTGATCAATGGGCCTTCCTGGCATCGATTCAGCGCATGAGTCCAGAAAATATCCAGCCCGTTATTATCCAGGCGATGGGTAATCGGGACCCTCTAGGGGTCGCCCATGTCGATGACGAAGGTGATGCAGAACCTTGGAAAGATCGTGAATCGAGATCACGTAAATTGACATGCCCGTTGCCTGCTGCTGTCAACATCACGCTGGCTAACTTAATTTACTTTGAAAAGTCGGAAATGCCACAGCCATTGGCAAACCAGCTTGTCCGGCTCGCTGCCTTTCAAAATCCTGAGTTCTACAAAGCTCAGGCCATGCGCAAGTCAGTGTGGAACAAGCCAAGGATTATCGGCTGTGCCCAGAACTTCCCCAAACATATTGCGTTACCACGTGGCTGTTTGGATGCTGCGCTGGAGCTTTTAGAGGAAAACGGGGTTACCCCTATTCTTAAAGACGAACGCTTCGCGGGCGACCCCATCGACGTGAGCTTTCTCGGGACCCTGCGTTCTGACCAAGAGGCTGCCGTCAGCGCAATGCTAAGTCATGACACCGGCATCCTCTGCGCACCGACAGCTTTCGGTAAAACGGTGAGTGCTGCTGCGTTGATTGCCGCACGTGGCATTAACACGTTGGTGCTTGTGCATCGGACGGAACTGTTAAGGCAGTGGCAAGAGCGCTTGCAGGCGTTCTTGGGAGTTGGGAATGGTGTCGTTGGTACTCTGGGGGGCGGAAAAGCGAAGCTTACCGGCATTATCGACATTGCCGTAATGCAGTCGTTATCGCGAAAAGGCGAGATCAGCGATCAGGTAAAAAATTACGGCCAGATCATCGTTGATGAGTGTCATCACCTATCAGCAGTGTCATTCGAGGCACTACTGAGGAGCGCGACCGCGCGGTACGTGCTGGGACTCACGGCAACCCCAGTGCGTCGAGATGGGCAGCAGCCCATTATTTTCATGCAGTGCGGACCGATCCGACATTCTGCTGCTCGACCAGCGAGTGCGCCCCATGACCTCTCTGTCGTGCCTCGATTGCTGCCCAAACCAATAATGGTCCCCGACGGCTTTGGGATTCAGGACGTTTTTCGGCGTCTAGCCGACGACTCTGAGCGGACAGCCAAAATCGTCTCGGAGATTGAGCTGGCGTACAACGAGGGTAGAAAAATTCTAGTGTTAACGGAGCGGACGGAACATGTGGATGCCCTTGAATTAGAATTGAAGCAGCGCGTGCATAACCTTTTCACGCTTCATGGGCGAGTGCCTAAGAAACAGCGAATTTCCCGTGTGCATGAGCTTGAGTCCCTTCCCCCTGATGCTCCACGAGTGCTGTTGGCAACAGGAAAACTAGTAGGTGAAGGCTTCGATCATCCGCCGTTGGACACGCTGGTGCTGGCAATGCCCATCTCATGGAAGGGAATCCTTCAGCAATATGCGGGGCGGTTGCATCGATCACATGCCGATAAGGCCGACGTGCGAGTGATCGACTTCGTTGACGAGGGTAATGTCGCGCTGATGAGGATGTGGGATAAGCGCCAGGCGGGTTACAAAGCGATGGGCTACCGCATGGCTGATTCCATGGCCACCATGGACCTACTCTAACTCTAACGTGGTTGACAGTTGACACATCAACGGCCCCACTTTCATAGACGAATGACCGGCCGCTGTGGGGTCGAATCCGGCCCTTCGCCGCTAGTCACGTCAAGCTAGATCCTCAGGCGCACGAGAACCTTGAGGTAGTTTTAGAGGTAGAGTCGCACAGGCCTTTAAGTATTAATCAGCTAACTCAATAGCTTATGAAATAATTCGACTCCTGGTGCCACCATATAAAACAAAGCCTCCACAGAAATGTGGGGGCTTTGTTGTTTCCGCACGTCCACATCCTGTCCACACCCTGCCATCCGCAGCGCAAGCCTCATCGCGGCGAGGTCGACAAATCAACCGACTACCCGGTGTCGAAGACAACGACTGCCTTTTCGCCCCCTATTTGCAGGAGATGAGCGAGGTGACGATTGAATTGCCTTGAAATATTGAGCAATAGCGAAGTGATGTGGTGCCTGGACTGCCCGCCCGGAGCCCACGGAATAAAATCTCGGCCTGGACACGCCGGGGCGTTTTTACAAATGACGATCCATGCGCCCATCGATACATGGCACTTAGCCACTTTTCCAATTGACACCCCCTCCCCACTCCGTTAAAAACCCCGCCTTGCTTGCGTTTTTATCGAGACATGGATGTTGTCCAAACCCCCGCTGTTCAAATACCGCCGCTATTGGCTGGCGGTCATCATCGTGTTGCTGGCGATTCTTGATCCTTTCGGCCTGGCCAGTTCCAGCGACAAGGCGTCGGCGCAGTGGCTCAATCGTATGTTCGCCAGTCACTACCCGAGCCTTGGGCAGCAGCGGGTGGCGGTGGTGTTGATCGATGATGCCTACCTGATGCGCAATAACAGTTCGTGGCCCATGCCCTATGGCGAGCAGAGCAAGTTGTTCAAGCGCTTGCTGGCGTACAAGCCCCAGGCGGTGTTTGTGGATTTGCTTTATAGCCACGACCACTCGTTTGGCGACCCGACGCGGGGCAGCCAGTTGCTGGCGAATGTGTTTGAGCGTTATCAACGCCAAGGCATCCCGTTGTGGCTGGCCAATACTGGGTTGACTCGCGCAGAGGCGGGCCAGGCGAATACGCTGGCGCCGTTCATGCAGGTGAGCCAGCCGGCGCTGGTTGTATGGGAAGGGGTGGATGACAAGTATCCACTGGCGATGCGCACACAGGCAGGGCTGATGGAAACTCCCGCCCTGTCGCTGTATCGAGTGTTCTGTGCCACGCAGCACTGCAAGCAGCCGCCGGTGGATGTGCAAGCCGCTGCGCAGCGCCAGCCCATTGCAGTGCAGTGGGGATTGAAGCTGGCGCCGGAACAGGCGCGTATCGCCGATATCCACCACTGCGCGCCCGCGCGGCATTTTTTGCTGGATGGGGTGGCGCAGTTCTTCCAGGCGGTGTTCTGGAAACTCGACGACTCGGCCCAGGCGCGCTGCCCTTATACGCTCACGTTGTCGGCCAGTGACCTGGAGGTCAGCGACCCCGACGACCAGGCACTGGTCGCCGAATTGCTGCGCGACCGCCTGGTGTTGGTGGGCGCCAATATCGCCTCGACAGGGGACTTGGTGGAGTCGCCGGTACACGGCCAACTCCCCGGCGTTTACCTGCACGCCATGGCGCTGGACAACCTGATCAATGCGGGCATGGACTACGACCATGAACCGGCCAATTTCCCCCACCTGCCGTTCAATTGGCTGGACCTGCTGGAGCTCGGGCTGCTGGCGTTGATCGCCGTGCTCAAGGCGCTGCACGCGCGTCGCCTGGCGGGCCATCGCACCTGGAGCCGGTGGCGGCGCCAGGAAATCTGGTTTTTTACCTCGCCGTGCCCGTCGTGGCTGTTGGTGATGTCGATGTTGGCGGGGGTCAGTGTGTTGCTGAGCCTCAATGACATCACCCCGGTCAACGTGCTGGGCATTGTGTTGCTGTCGTTGGTGCTGTTCAGCGAGCGGATCGAAGCCGTCTTCGACCGCGATCGCCGAGTGCACCGCTCTGCTATCTGACTCAAGGAAACCAAGGATGAACAGAAGCCTCATCGTCTTGCTCGCCGCCCTCTTCACCCCGGGCGCCTGGGCAGAAACCCACAGTATCAAGGCGTTCCTCGCCGACCCGGTGACAGTGCTGGACGAGCAGGGCAAACAACAACGTGAGCTGGCGAAAAAGGACGCGCCCACCCAGCCCCTGCCGGTGTTGCAGTACAACCAGGCACTGGACCTGGTGCAGGTAGAACTGGCAGGCCAGAAGGTGTGGCTGGACACCATGGATTTGCGCATCGAGCCCCCGCTGAACGTCGTGGACCTGCCCTGCCAGGGCCTGACCAAAAGCCAGGCCAAGGACAGCCGCAACAACTCCACCATCGGTTTTGGTGCCGGCTGCAATCAATAAAAGGAGCGTTGCGGTGAAGGGATATCTAGTAGCAGCCAGCCTGTTGGCCAGTTCGGTGCTCAGTGGTTGCGCCACCTTGAAAGGCGCAGACCAGGCGTTTATGAACCTGGTGGGGCCCTCGACCCAGTCCCGGGTTCAGGGCCATTACGTGGATAACAGCGACGTACGCCAGTATTACAAGCTCGACCCACAGCGCCAGAGCCAGCAGCGTTTGAGCTACGACGGGCGTGCGGTGCCGGCCGCTGAAGCGCGCCAGCAGAACCTGGTGGATATCCCCATGCTGCAAGCCTACCTGCAGGGCATTGTCACGCGCTTGTCCAAAGGCTGGCCGGGGGAGTTGCCGCCGCTGCAGGTGAAGATCACCGACAGCTATGGCTTCGGGCCGTCGGCAGACCCTTACGGCAATCTGTTCGTGCCGCTGGGCATGCTGGACAACGTCGCCAGTGAAGATGAAATCGCCGCGATGCTGGGCCATGAAATGAGCCACGTATTGCTGCATCACCATGACCGCATGGCCGCTTTCCAGCAGCAGAAAGACATGTTCACCACCGTCGCCTCCACGGTCGCCTTGGCCACGATGGCTGCCGATACGGGCGTGGACCGCAGCTCCGGTACGATGAAACTGTTCAGTAAGGACCCAGCCGGCACCCAGAAGACCATCGGTAACACCGTACTGTACACCGCCCTGGCCAATACCTTTTCCGATCAGGTATGGAGCACCGCCTGGGGCCGCAGCCAGGAAGACCAGGCCGACTTGCTGGGCACCGACTTGATGATCCGCGCCGGTTACGCGCCACGAGCCGCCACCCATAGTCTGGAGCGCCTCAACGACTTCCAGGGCAAGCAGAAGCCCTTGCTCACGGGGTTCCTCACGGCGCGCAAGAATGCCATGCAGGATTCGCTGCAGCAGTTCAATCTCAACCAGTTCACCAAAGAGCTGGACGTGCTGGTCAAGGATGGCTTGACCACCGGCATCACCGCGACCAGCCAATACTTCAACCGCTCACATATGTCGGCGATGGACCGCGACACCGAGCTGCGCCAGTACTTGCAACGCGAGTATCGCCAGGAACGCCGCGCCCGGGTCAACCCGCAAAGCTGGTCGAAAATGAAGAATACGCCCCAGGTGGCGAAGGCTTTGCAGGGCTATAAAGACGCGTACTTCGCGATTGATGCCCTGGAGAAAAACAAGGTGCCGCAGGCTGACGCTTTCATCCGCAAGGCCCTGGCTTCGCCGGTAAAAGACCAGCCGAGCATTCGGCGCGCTGCCTATACCGTGCGCCTGGCCCAAGGCAAAAACAGCGAAGCGGTGAAAGAGTTGCAGGCGATCAAGGACTGGTCCCTGGCAGGACCTTCCACCTATGACTTGATGATCAGCTACCACCTCAAACGCGGTGACGGGCAATCGGCACTGGCGATGATCGACAAGGCAGAACGCAACCTGGGCTCGGAGGAACTGTTTATTACTGAGAAGCTGTTGGCCAACCAGCAACTGCAGAATGCGCAGCAGGTGCAAAGCGTGCTGCGCAAATGCGAGCAGTACCCGACGCGCAAAGAGAACTGCAAAAAGCTCGCACCGGTCAAAGCCTGACGCCCCCGCGAGCGGACAATAAAAAACCCCGAACCAGTCGGGGTTTTTTATCGCCTGGCATCAGGCACGACATTCGATCAATTAGAAAACGTTGATCGGGTAGTCGGCGAACAGACGGATTTCGTTACCGCCTACGTTGTAGTTGCTGGCGTTGTTGGAAACGCGCAACCACGAGGCACGGGCACGCAGGCTCAGGTCTTTGGCTGGGCCGCTCTGTACCACGTACTTGAACTGGTTCCAGATTTCACGCTCGGTGCCATCGCCACGGCCAGTGCCGTCGTCGATGTTGGTGCCGCGCACGTAGGCAATGTTGTAGGTCAGGCCCGGTACGCCGAAGGTGGCGAAGTCGATGCCATAACCTGCTTGCCAGGAGCGCTCGTCCTTGCCGTTGAAGTCGGACCAGTAGGAGTTGGCCAGCAAGATGGTATTACCGCCGTCGCCGATACCGCCGGCGTTGCGGTAGCCGCCGTACAGGTAGCCAGTGTCACCGGTGCTGCGCTGGTGAGCGATGGTGAAGCTGTGCGGGCCAACGGCCCACGTGGCGCCCAGGCTCCAGATTTTGTTGTCGCGAGCGTCCGCATCACCTTGGTTTTCCAGGGCGAAGCTGCGGTCCAGCTTGGTTTTGTAGCCGTTGAAGTCAAATGTCAGCGACTGTTGTTCTGGCAGGGCCAGCACGTAGTTGACGTTGACGTATTGCTTCTTCAGCACGTCCTGCATGTCGGAGGCGTACAAAGCAGCCGACAGGCTTTCGGTGAATTTGTAGCTACCACCGATGTAGTTGATGCTCTTCAAACGGCCGCTGTCGCTGCCCTCGGCGCTCTTGCGAGCTTCCTTGGTGAAGTGACCAGCATCCAGTTGCAGGCCGGCGATCTCTTTGGAAACGATCGAGGTGCCCTCGTAGGTTTCCGACAGCAGACGCGAGTTGTCGTATTGCAGGACCGGCACGGCCGGCATCTGCTGACCGTATTTGATCACGGTGTTGGAGATACGCGCCTTGACGGCTGCGCCGCCTTTGGCCAGGTCGTTGGCGGCTTCTCCGCTGTCACCTTGCTTGAAGAAGTCGATACCGCCAGCGCCACTGCGACCTTTACCACCATCCAGGCGGATAGCGTATTGGCCAATCACATCCACACCCACACCGACGGTGCCTTGGGTGAAGCCGGACTCGAACTTGCCGATGAAGCCTTGGCCCCATTCAGCTTTGTCCTGCTTGCCGTTTTTGTAGTCACGGCTGATGTAGGCGTTACGTGCTGCGATGTTCAGGTGGCTGTCTTCAACGAAACCCTTGGATTGCTCCTGGTCGTTTGCCATTGCTGTCGATGCGCTCAAAATCCCCAGAGCGATCAGACTCATCCGTTGCTTCAACATTTTCTTATATTCCTTATTACGGGTTGAGTACGCGCTGTGACACCAGGCTCCTGTTGCTTTTCTGGTGTCGACCTTGCCAGCAAAAAGAAGGCCCGCGGACGACTGAACTGCCGCGGGCCTTTTTTTATTGGATTTAGTCATGGTGGTTAGCCACAGGCGTTGGGCGCAATCCTATGCGGGCGTTGAACTATGTGTCAATTTCGTGAATCGTCTGTATTTAGGCGATATTCGTCTAAGCGGCGGGCTAAAGCGGCGGGATGAAAGCCTTGAAAACACCTTGATCAGCCTTTGGAAACACATTAAGTAACAAATCCGCATGCAATGCGTTAGGGAATAGATAACACGCGCAAATGCAAAGCATTACCATTCGCGCACAATTTTCCTGCCACGTCATTTGGATACACTCCCATGCCTGCCCCTCGCCTGACGCCCCTCTCCCTTGGGCTCTCTGTCCTGCTGTCTGCTGGTTTTGCCGGTGCGGCCACGGTCCTGCCCGAAACCTCGATCAGCGTGGAAGCAGACGAAGACGACCCACGGGTCAAAGAGACCAGCACCGCCACACGCACCGCGACGGCTGTTCGCTACGTGCCCCAGGCGATCGACTCAGTCAAAACCGAAAGCCTGCGCTCCTATGGCACCAACGACCTGGGCCAGGCATTGAGCGGTATCCCCAACGTCAGCAGCGGCGCCGATACACGCTTCGACAGCCTGCGCATACGTGGTTTCGACGCCAGCAATGACTTCTATCTGGATGGCATTCGCGACGACAGCCAGTACGTACGTGACCTGCATAACATCGAGCGTATCGAAGTGCTCAAGGGACCGGCCGCCGTGCTTTACGGGCGAGGCGGCCAGGGCGGGATCGTCAACCGGGTGAGCAAACTGCCAACCCCGGGGCAAAAGTCCAGCATCGAAGCCCAAGGCGGCAGCAACGATCTGCGCAGCCTGTATGCCGACGTGAGTACCGACCCCACCGATAACATCAGCCTGCGCCTGAACATGGGCAACCAGGACAACAACAGCTTTCGCGATGGCGTCAGCGGCAACCGCCAGTTGTTCGCGCCGTCGATGAGTTGGCAGCTCACTCCAGAGCTGAACTGGCTGGTGCAATACGAATACAGCCGCTACAACCGCACCCCAGACCGTGGCATTCCGGGTGTCAACGGGCGCCCGGCGGATGTGAGCCGCAGCACCACTTACTTTGATCACGGCGATTACATCGACGATAAGTCCCAGTCCCTGCGTTCCAGACTTGCCTACGAGCTCAACGCCGACTGGCAGCTGCGCCACACCCTCGGCGTGTTCAAGCTCGACAGCGATTTCGACAATACCTACCAGACCGGCTATGACCCGAAAACCAACACCGTCAGCCGCCAACACTGGCAGCAGGACCTGACCACCCGCAACGTGTTCAACAACCTGGAACTGGAAGGCGGTTTCGACACCTTTGGCCTGGAGCACCGCCTGCTCACCGGTATTGAGCTGGGCAGCCAGCGCCGTGATCCGAAGCTGTACTCCGCTCGCGATGGCAAGACAGTGCCGAGCCTGGACCTCAACCAACCCAATCGCCGCCTGAGCCACACCGGGAGCATGCGACTGTCGAGTAACAACCACACCGAAGTCGAAAGCCGCGCCCTCTACATACAGGACCAACTGCGCCTGAATGACCAGTGGCAACTGCTGGGCGGGCTGCGTTACGACCGTTTCGAAGTGGACACCACCAACAAGCTGCTCGACATCCAACAGAACGTGAAAAGCCACAGCACCAGCCCGCGCGTCGGCCTGGTGTGGACGCCCCTGGAACACCACTCGTTCTATGCTTCGTGGAGCAAGACCTTCACACCAGCCGGCGGCGGCCTGATCGGCATCACGCCGAACGCCACCGGCAACGCCAACGACCTGAGCCCGGAGCTGACCAAGCAAAAGGAAATCGGCGTGAAGAGCGACTGGTTCGACGAACGCCTGAGCACCACCCTGGCCGTGTACGAACTGGAACTCTACAACCGCCGCACCAGCGACCCGCTGGACCGCACCATTACGCTGCTCACCGGCGAGCAACGCTCACGCGGCGTGGAGCTGACCGCCACCGGCAAGATTGTCGACAACTGGTATGTGCGCGGCGGCGTGGGCCTGCAGGACGCCAAGGTCGAGAAGGACAACAATGGCTTTGAAGGCAAACGAATCAGCGACGTGGCCAAGCGCAACGCCAGCCTATTCATCACCTGGAAACCGCAGATGGGCTGGTACGCGGAAACCGGTTTGACCCTGGTGGGTGATCGATATGCCGACAACCTCAACACCGTGGTGTTGCCGGGTTATGGCCGCTGGGACGCGCTGGCCGGGTTCCGTCAGAAAGAATGGGACGTGCGGGCAGCACTGAACAATATCGCTGATAAAAACTACTACGCCTCGGCGACCAGTGCGGCGCAGATTCAACCGGGTGAGCCGCGAAGCCTGGTGGTCACCGGTACCTACAGCTTCTGACACGCCTCATGTGAAACAAAGCCAGCCCCCACACTGGTGAGGCATTGCCCACAACATCAGCGCCTGGCGCAGATACCTGTGGGAGCGGGCTTGCCCGCGAAAGCGGTGTGCCAGTCACTGAATGTTTAACTGAACCACCGCCATCGCAGGCAAGCCAGCTCCCACAGTTGGTTTCAGGTGTTCTTTAGTTGCTCATTACCTCGCACAACGCCTGCACTTCATCCTCCGTGAACAACCCCAACGGGTAGCGCTCACTCATCACACTGCGCAAGTCAGACGCTTGCCTGGCCTGTGGCGAGCCGTTCGCCTTCAACCAAAGGGCCAACGCATGGATGGCGTCTGCGTCGACCCGCAAAGGGTGGAACGTACGCGTGTTCATCAGGTGGACATCGGCATTCATTTCAGCGCTCTCTCCTGCTGCGTGAGCGGCTAACTTACTCAAGGTTTGTGACAGAACTGCACGGTCATCCCCCTTGGGCCACTGTAACCACAGCGATACAAGAGCTATGCCAATGTGCCCTGTTCACCAGCATGCAGGCATGAAAAAGCCCGCGACCGGGCTGGGTCGCGGGCTTGCGGGGAACACTGCAAACGCGCGGTGCTCGTGCGCCATCAAGGCGCTGTTACAACTGCACTCACTTTCGCTGCGGAGCTGGCTGCTGTTGGGTCAGGCAATGGATATTGCCCCCACCCAGTAACAATTCGCGGCCCGGCACCATCACCACTTCATGTTGTGGGAACAGGTTCTGCAGGATTTGCTTGGCCTGATCGTCCAACGGGTCATCGAAACTCGGCGCGATGATGCCGCCATTGACGATCAGGAAGTTGACGTAGGAACCGGCCAACCGCAGGGTCGGATTACGCTCCTGGCTACCGTCAACCAGGTCTACCCCGGCGCATTCCTCCTCAGTGGCATACAGCGGACCCGGGATCGGCATTTTATGCACGATGAACGAGCGGCCCTGGGCATCGGTGCTGCTTTGCAGCACGTCCATGGCTGCGTGGCAGCGTGGGTAGTTCGGGTCTTGCGGGTCATCGGTCCAGGCCAACAGCACTTCGCCCGGGCGCACGTAGCAGCAGAAGTTATCCACATGGCCGTCGGTTTCGTCGTTGAACAACCCATCCGGCAACCAGATGATCTTGTCTACCGCCAGGTTATCGCTGAGTACCGCCTCAATGGCCGCACGATCAAGGTGCGGGTTGCGGTTGCGGTTCAACAGGCATTCTTCGGTGGTGATCAGGGTGCCTTCGCCGTCGACATGAATCGAACCGCCTTCAAGCACAAAGCCTTCAGTGCGGTAACGCGGTGCGCGCTCCATCTCGAGGATCTTGCCTCCCACTTGGGAATCGCGGTTCCACGGGGAATACAGGCCGCCGTCAAAACCACCCCAGGCGTTGAAGTCCCAGTTCACACCCCGTACTTCTCCACTGCCGTTGATAACGAAAGTGGGGCCAGTGTCGCGAACCCACGCGTCGTCATTGGACATTTCCACCAGGCGGATATTGGGTACGTCCAGGCGGGCACGGGCGTTTTCGTACTGGCTGGCGGAGACCGCGACGGTCACCGGCTCAAAACGTGCGATGGCCTTGGCCACCGCCACATGGGCCGCCTGCGCAGGCTTACCGCCCAGGCGCCAGTTGTCTGGGCGCTCGGGCCAGATCATCCAGGTCTGGGTCTGGGGCGCCCATTCGGCAGGCATGTGAAAGCCATCGGCGCGAGGTGTGCTGTGCAAGGTGGTCATGGCGATCAGGGCTCCGAATGGGGTGAAGGGCAACTTTATAATGGATAAAAATCGGCTTTAACAGACTAAAAACATGATAGGTGCTCGCGCCTGCAAAAAATAGCCGATAACAATCGATAAATCACAGTTGCTCATCCAGCACTTTCGACAGCATGTCCACAAAGAAGTCCACGCTGCGTCTGGACGTCACCATCGGCGGCTTGATTTTGAGGATATTCAGATAATCACCGGTAGGTTGCATGAAAATCCCCAGCTCCCGCAGGCGATCACACAACAAGGCGGTTTCTGCCGTCGCAGGCTCCAGGGTGTGGCGATCACGCACCAGTTCAAGGCCCAGATAGAAGCCCGAACCGTGCACGGCACCGACGAGTGGATGGCGATCAATCAATTCCTCCAGTCGTGCCTTGAAATGCCCGCCTACCACTTGGGCGTTTTCCCACAGCTTTTCCTCTTCCATCACGTCCAGCACTGCCATGCCGATCCGGCAACTGACCGGGCTGCCTCCCGATGACGAGAAGAAGTAACCCTCGGCCTCCAGCGCCTCGGCAATCTCTCGGCGGGTAATCACTGCGCCCAACGGCTGGCCGTTGCCCATGCCCTTGGCCATGGTAATGATGTCAGGCACCACACCCTGCTGTTCAAACCCCCAGAAGAAATGCCCCATGCGGCCGTAACCCACCTGCACTTCATCGGCGATGCACACGCCCCCCTGGGCACGCACCAAGCCATACACCTGTTGCAGGTAACCCGCTGGCAGGGAGATGCCACCGGCGTTGCCGTACACCGGTTCACAGATAAACCCGGCCAATTGACGCTGGCTCGCGGCGATTTTCGCCAGGTTATGCTCCACGCTTCGTACATAGTCCGGCGCGCTGTCCGGCCCGCGGAATTCACCGCGGTAGGTATTGGGCGCGGTCACGGGGTGTACCCAATCCGGGCGGCTGCTCAAGGCCTGGGGGTTATCGGCAATCGACGTGGACACGGCATCCGCCGCCACCGACCAGCCGTGATAGGCCTCCAGCACACTGAGCATGTCGCGCCCGCCGCTGTAGGCCCAGGCCAAACGAATCGCCAGGTCATTGGCCTCGGTGCCGCTGTTGACCAGGAACACCCGGTCCATGCCCTGTGGCGCCAACGCCAGCAGGCGCTCGGAGAACTCGGCAATTGCCGCATAGTGAAAGCGCGAGTTGGTGTTGAGCAACGACCACTGCCGAGCCGCCACTTCAGCCATGCGCGGGTGGCCATGGCCCAGCACGGCCACGTTGTTGAGCATGTCGAGGTAGGATCGGCCCTGCATATCAATCAGGTGGTTGCGCCAGCCGCGCTCGATACGCGGCGGGTCGGCGTAGTAGTGCTTCTGGGAGCGGGCAAAGCTGGCATCCCTCCGGGCCAGCAGGGCCTGCGGGTCCAGTTCCGGCTCAGCATCACAGGCCAGGCCCAACAGCGCTGCGGGTGACGGGCACAACGCCTGCCACGCCAACGCCCGGGAAGGTGTGCAGAACAGCGGTGGCTCAAGGTCGGCGCGGCATAACTGCACAGTCAACGGCGCATGAACCTCGCCCAGCACCTGCCCTTTGACCAAGGTTGCGCCCGGCTTGAGTGATGTGCGCACGCCCCACAGGCGCAGGCTCAGGCCGCTGTCGTGCAAACACAGCAAGCCGTCGGTACCTTCGCGCAGCATTCCCGCAAAGGGTGCTTCCAGCACCGTGCCGTGGGGCAGATGCAGTTCGACATGCAGGGGGAAGGTCTCGGGCTCTAGCGCACTGTCGGGGCGGGTGCGCGACAAGCGGTATTGCCCATAACGACTGGCCGCCAGCCCATGCACCGTCGCCGCTTGATCCAGCAAGCGCCGATCGATGCCGGGAGTCTCCCAATTGCCAGCCTCGAAATGCGGGCTGAGTACGCCCAGGTCGATCAGCGCAAACTCGCGGCCCACCAAGCCTGGCAATAAAGGCGCGAAGTCTTGGTTGGCGACGGCCGGTAATGGTTTGCCGACGCTGCGCAGAATCGCCGCTTGCATGAGTTCGAAGGGCACCGACGTGGCGATATGGAAGATTTCCCACTCGTGTTCGGCGTTTTTCTTTAGATAAACGTTGTCCGGGTCCAAGCGTTGCTGCTGCTCACTGCTGAGCACCAACACCGCCGCGCGGGCGACGATCAACGGCCACAACACCTCCAGCTCTTCACGCTGCAACGGCGTGACCGCGTGGCAGGCCTGGATCGCCGGCAAGAGAGCAAACGGATCACCGTCGGCATGGTGCAACAGCGCCGCGCAGGTCACCGACAGATCGGCAATTCGCCAGGTGTGCACCAGATCGCCGAAATCGATCACGCCTTGTATGCGCCAGTGCCGCTGGGCATCACGCTGCCACATCACGTTGTCGTCGGTGATGTCCATGTGCACCGCTTGCCAAGGCAGGTGTGCCGCCAACGGCTGGACATGCGCCTCGACCTGCCTGGCCACCTGCTCCAAAGCAGCACGCTGCGGCAGGTCGGGCAAGGTTGCCAGCAGGTGGGTGATCAATGCTTGCGCGTGGCGCGGGTCCCATTGCAGGGTGCGCGCAAGGCCTGGGTGCTCGAAATCCGCCAGCGCGAGGCTCATCTGCCCGCACAGCTCACCAAAGCCTTCGATCACGGTGCGGCTCAGGTGGGGTAAATGCGTCAGGGGCTGGCCGTCGATGTAGTCCAGTAGCCGCAGGTGCAGGGTTTGGTCATCGACGTTGACCGTCAGCAACTCCTCACCCGCCAAGGTCTGGATGACCTTGGGCACACGCAGGCCGGCATGCGCGCCCAGGCTGTTGAGCGCTGCGTGCTGGGCCTGGAGTTCAACCGCGGCGTAGTCACCCCGGCAGATTTTCAAAACGAAGCGGCCCCGCGTGCTGTCAATTCGATAGTTGAGGTCTTGCTGACTGCCCAATGAGTGTAATTTGCCCGCCATACCATAGTGCCGCTCGAGCAGGCATGCTGCTTGCTCGGGGGTTACTTGAGGGCAAGGCAAGCTGGCACGGTGGGTCAACGTGGCTAACGACATTGTGACGACCTTTGTTTTTTCAGGCGTCTATATCGCCATTGTTCAGGGGCACAAGGCAACCCCCCAGTAATACAGCGCTTGCACCACCCGGCTCGCACCACTCAAGCTATGCTTCATCCGCATAATGTCTATCTAAGGAAAGGGCCCTCCGATATGCGCATTCTCGTTACTGGCGGCGCTGGCTTTATCGGCTCAGCCCTGATCCGCCACCTGATCCAGCACACCGAGCACGAGGTGCTCAACCTGGACAAGCTGACTTACGCCGGCAACCTCGAGTCGCTGACCAGCATCGCGTCCAACAGCCGCTATGAGTTTGTCCAGGCCGATATCATCGACCAGGCCACCGTCAGCGCCTTGCTCGCACGCTTCGAACCCGATGCGATCATGCACTTGGCGGCCGAGTCCCATGTCGACCGCTCCATTGACGGCCCGTCGGATTTTATCCAGACCAACATCGTTGGCACCTACAGCCTGCTGGAAGCCACGCGAGCCTATTGGCAGAAGCTGGCAGAGCCGGCAAAAAGCGCATTCCGTTTCCACCACATCTCCACTGATGAGGTGTATGGCGACCTGCACGGCGTGGACGACCTCTTCACCGAGACCACGCCTTACGCACCGAGCTCGCCGTATTCCGCGAGCAAGGCAGCGTCCGACCACCTGGTACGCGCCTGGCAGCGCACCTATGGCCTGCCGGTGCTGTTGACCAACTGCTCGAACAATTACGGGCCGTTCCATTTCCCCGAAAAATTGATCCCGCTGGTGATTCTCAACGCCCTGGCGGGCAAGCCACTGCCGGTGTATGGCGATGGTCTGCAGGTGCGTGACTGGCTGTTCGTCGAGGATCATGCCCGTGCGCTGCTCACAGTGGTCACCACTGGGGCTGTGGGCGAAACCTACAATATCGGCGGCCACAACGAACAGAAGAACATCGACGTGGTACGTGGCATCTGCGCCCTGCTGGAAGAACTGGCGCCGCAACGCCCAGCCGGTGTGGAGAAATTCACTGACCTGATCACCTTCGTCAAGGATCGCCCAGGCCACGACCAACGCTACGCCATCGACGCCAGCAAGATCGAACGCGAACTGGGCTGGGTCCCGGAAGAAACCTTCGAGACCGGCCTGCGCAAAACCGTACAGTGGTACCTCGATAATCTGGAATGGTGCAGCAGGGTCCAGGACGGCAGTTATCAGGGAGAACGATTGGGCAACACCGACTTGAAGGATCTAATCGCATGATGAAGGGAATTGTATTGGCTGGCGGCTCCGGCACTCGCCTACACCCCATTACGTTGGGAGTGTCCAAACAGCTGTTGCCGGTGTATGACAAGCCGATGATCTACTACCCGATATCCGTGCTGATGCTCGCAGGCATCAAGGACATTCTGGTGATCTCCACTCCGGTAGACCTACCGCAGTACCGAAACCTGCTGGGAGACGGCAGCCAGTTTGGCGTGCGTTTCACGTATGCCGAACAGCCTTCCCCGGACGGGCTGGCTCAAGCATTTATCATTGGCGAAGAGTTCATCGGTGATGACGCGGTGTGCCTGATTCTGGGGGACAACATCTTCCACGGCCAGCATTTTGGCGATCAGTTACGCACCGCAGCCGAGCGCTCCTCGGGCGCTACTGTTTTCGGCTATTGGGTGAAAGACCCGGAGCGCTTCGGTGTGATTGATTTCGATAAAGAGGGCCGCGCCCTTTCCATCGAAGAAAAACCGGCAAAGCCCAAGTCACCGTATGCCGTGACCGGCCTGTACTTCTACGACAACGACGTGATCAAGATCGCCAAGGCGGTCAAGCCTTCGCCACGCGGCGAGCTGGAGATCACCGACGTCAACAATGCCTACCTTCAGCGTGGCGATCTTCACGTTGAACGCTTCGGCCGTGGGTTCGCCTGGCTCGACACCGGCACCCATGACAGCCTGCTGGAAGCCTCGACCTACGTTCAGACCATCGAGCACCGCCAGGGCTTGAAAGTGGCATGCCTGGAAGAGATCGCCTATGAAAATGGCTGGATCGATCGTGATTATCTGCTGGAGCGCGCCAAGTACTTTGGCAAGACCGGCTACGGCCAATACCTCTACTCGCTTGCCGGAGAGACCCAGTGAATGTAGTTGAAACCACACTACCCGGCGTACTGATCCTCGAGCCAAAGGTATTCGGCGACGAACGCGGTTTCTTCTACGAAAGTTTCAATGCGCGCGCCTTTGAAACGGCCACCGGGCTCAAGCGTAATTTCGTGCAGGACAATCACTCACGCTCGCAAAAAGGCGTGCTGCGAGGTTTGCACTATCAGCTTGAACACACTCAAGGCAAGCTGGTGCGTGTTACCTACGGTGAAGTGTTGGACGTAGCGGTCGACATCCGTCGCAGCTCACCCAACTTTGGCCAGTGGGTGGGTGTCCGCTTGTCGGCACAGAACCATCGCCAACTCTGGGTGCCGGAAGGCTTCGCCCATGGTTTCGTGGTGTTGAGTGAGTACGCAGAGTTCCTGTACAAAACCACCGACTACTACCAGCCAAGCGCCGAGCGCAGCATTCTCTGGAATGATCCGACGCTGGCCATCGACTGGGAGCTGGCCGAACCGCCGCAACTCTCCGCCAAGGATCAGGTCGGCAAACTGCTGATGGAAGCTGACTTGTTCCCATGAAAATCCTCATCACCGGCCAACACGGCCAAGTCTCCCAGGAGCTGCAACAGCGGCTCAAGGGCCTGGGCGAACTCCTCGTCCTGGGCCGCGACCAGCTTGACCTGGCAGACGCAGACCTTATCCGCCAGCAAGTACGCACCCATCGCCCTGACCTGATCATCAACGCGGCGGCCCACACCGCCGTCGATCTGGCCGAGAGCGAGCCGGACGCTGCGTTCGCCATCAATGCCATCGCCCCCGGCATCCTCGCCGAAGAGGCCAAGGCGTTGGGCATCCCGCTGATTCACTACTCGACCGACTACGTGTTCGACGGCACCAAACCTGCCCCGTACACCGAAAGCGACACGCCGAACCCATTGGGTGTCTACGGCCAGAGCAAGCTGGCGGGCGAGCAGGCGATTGCGGCTGCAGGCGGCGAGTACCTGATCTTGCGCACCAGTTGGGTCTATTCGAGCCACGGCAAGAACTTCCTGCTGACCATGCAGCGCCTCCTGCAGGAAAAACCGCAGATGCGCATCGTGGCCGACCAGATCGGTGCGCCGACCTGGGCCGGGACTATCGCCAACAGCACCCGCGTGCTGATCGAGCAGTGGCAGGCCGGTAAGGCAGGGGATTGGGGTGTTTACCACCTCACTGCCCAGGGTGAGACTTCATGGTTCGGCTTTGCCCAAGCCATTGGCGAGCAACTGCGCGCCGAGGGCAAGGCCTGCGCCGAGCTGGAGCCGATCCCTTCCAGCGCCTACCCGACCCCCGCCAAGCGCCCGCTGAACTCGCGCCTGGACTGCACCCGCCTGCAACAGCAATGGCACGTCAGCCAGCCCCAGTGGCAAGACGCATTGCACGAGTGTCTTGCACAGCAGCACTAGGCATAATGCGCCTGTACCCACAGGCGCGACTTCCATGACCCCACCCCTTCCGCGAAGACCCCGCTGGCGCAGCCTCGCCCTGCTGGCTCTGTGCCTGGCACCGCTGTTGTGGCCGCTGGAGCATTTGGCCGAGCGCTATTACCGCAGCGAGCTGGCCGGGCAAAACCGCCAGACCCTCGACCTCTACGTCGCCAACTTGCTGGGCACCCTGCACCGCTACGAAATACTGCCGCAGATCCTCGGGGACTTACCGGCCCTGCGCACTGCATTGGGCGCGCCCCACGTCAGCACCCACCTGGTCAATGCCAACCAGTTGCTCAAGGACGTCGCCGCCCAGGCCGGGGTAGAGGTGATGTATCTGATGGACACCACCGGCAAAACCCTCGCCGCGTCCAACTGGGACAAACAAGACAGCTTTGTGGGGCGCAACTTTTCCTTCCGTCCGTATTTCAGCGAAGCCATGGCCGGGCGCCTCGGCCGGTTCTTCGGCCTGGGCACTACCTCGGCCAAGCGCGGCTACTTCTTCGCCGCCGCGGTGCGTGACGGCGATACCGTCATCGGCGTGCTGGTGGTGAAGGTCGACCTGGACCACACCGAAAGCCTGTGGGGCAATACCCCGGAACAATTGCTGGTCACCGACCACAACGGCGTGGTGATCCTCACTTCGCGACCGCAATGGCGATTCCGCGCCACACGGCCACTGACCGCCGAAGAACGCCAGGCCATCATTGCTATCCAGCCCTACCCCACCCGCGACCCGCAGCCGTTGAGCCTCAGCAGCAGCGCTTGGCTGCGCCAGTCCACAGCTATCGCCGAGACCGGCTGGAACGTGGAAATCCTCGCGCCGCGCTCGCTGATCAACCGCCCGGTGCGCACGGTCGTCGCCGTGGGCGGTGCCACGTTGTTGGTGCTGATGCTGTTGCTGGGGTTGCTGATGCAGCGCCGCCGGCACTATCTGGAACGCATCGCCTTCGAAGCCAAGGCCCGCCGCGAGTTGGAAATGCGCGTGGCCGAGCGTACCAGCGACCTGGAGGGCCTTAACCGGCGCCTTAAACAGGAAGTGCTGGAGCGCGAGCATGCCCAGCAAGAACTGGTGCGCGCCCAGGATGATCTGGTTCAGGCCGGTAAACTCTCGGCGCTGGGCACCATGTCGGCGAGTATCAGCCATGAATTGAATCAGCCACTGGCGGCGATTCGCAGCTATGCCGAAAACGCCGAGATCCTGCTCGACCATGAGCGCACCAACGATGCCCGCGGCAACCTCAAGCTGATCAGTGAATTGACCGGGCGTATGGCCTCGATCATCGCCCACTTGCGCGCCTTCGCCCGCCGTGACCGTCACGCGCCGGAGAGCGTGGCCCTGCAACCGGCACTGGATGACGCCCTGGCATTACTGGCCAAGCGTCGGCGTTCGATGGAGGTGGAGTTGATTCGCGACTTGCCAGAGGCGACCTTGTGGGTGCAGGCCGGTGAAACCCGTCTGCGCCAGGTGCTGGGTAACTTGCTGGCCAATGCTCTGGACGCCCTCACCGAAAAAGGCCCGCCACGCAGACTCTGGCTGAGTGCCGAAACCACGCCCCAGGGCGTCAACCTGTACATTCGCGACAATGGCCCGGGCTTTTGCATGGAAGCCCTGGGCCGCGCCAGCGAGCCGTTCTACACCACCAAGACGCGCACCCAGGGCCTGGGCCTGGGCCTGGCGATCTGCGAAACCCTGATGCGCGCCTTCGGCGGCGAACTGTTGTTCGCCAACCACAAGGAGGGCGGCGCGCTGTTAACCTTGAAATTGCGCGCCGGCTCGCCGGGCGTCAGTCTGCAACCGTCCGAGGACCGCAGTGTATGAGTATCGACAACTCGATTCAGGTGGTATTGATCGACGACGATCCACACCTGCGTCAGGCCCTGTGCCAGACCCTGGACCTGGCCGGCCTGAAAGTCCTGCCCCTGGGAGAAGCCAACGGGCTCACCGCACGCCTGTCCCGCGACTGGCCGGGCGTGGTAGTCAGCGACATTCGCATGCCTGGCATGGACGGCCTGGAATTGTTGGCCGAACTGCACGGCCAGGACCCCGACCTGCCGGTGCTGCTGATCACCGGCCACGGCGACGTACCGCTGGCGGTGCAGGCCATGCGTGCCGGCGCCTATGACTTCCTGGAAAAACCCTTCGCCAGCGACGCGCTGCTCGACAGCGTGCGCCGTGCCCTGGCCCTGCGCCGGCTGGTGCTGGACAACCGCAGCCTGCGCCTGGCTCTTAGCGACCGCCAGCAACTCAGTACGCGCCTGGTAGGGCACTCGCCACAGATGTCGCGCCTGCGCGAGCAAATCGGTGCACTGGCCGCGACCAAGGCCGATGTGCTGATCCTCGGCGAAACCGGGGCAGGCAAGGAGGTCGTCGCCCGCGCCCTGCACGACCTCTCAAGCCGACGCAGCGGCCCGTTTGTGGCGATCAATGCCGGAGCACTGGCGGAATCGGTGGTGGAAAGCGAACTGTTCGGTCATGAACCCGGCGCGTTTACCGGCGCGCAAAAGCGCCGCATCGGCAAGTTCGAGTTTGCCAATGGCGGCACGCTGTTTCTGGATGAAATTGAAAGCATGAGCCTGGATGTACAGGTCAAGTTGCTGCGCCTTTTACAGGAGCGCGTCGTGGAACGCCTGGGTGGCAATCAACTGATCCCGCTGGATATCCGCATTATCGCCGCCACCAAGGAAGACCTGCGCCAGGTCGCCGACCAGGGCCGCTTCCGTGCCGACTTGTATTACCGCCTCAATGTGGCGCCGCTGCGCATCCCCCCGCTACGAGAACGGGGTGAAGATGCGCTGATGCTGTTCCAGCACTTCGCCGACGAGGCCAGCAGCCGCCACGGCCTGCCCTTGCATGAACTGCAACCGGGCCAGCGCGCGCTGTTGCTGCGCCACAGCTGGCCGGGCAATGTGCGGGAACTGCAAAACGCCGCGGAGCGTTTCGCCCTCGGCCTGGAGTTGGCCCTGGATAACACCCAGGACCACCCCGCCGCCGGGGTGCTGACCTCCACACCCGGTGGCCTGAGCGAGCAAGTCGAACAGTTCGAAAAAAGCCTGATCGCTGCCGAACTGACCCGCCCCCACAGCTCTGTGCGCAGCCTCGCCGAAGCCCTGGGCGTACCGCGCAAAACCTTGCACGACAAACTGCGCAAACACGGCCTGAACTTCGCCGACAGTGCCGGCCAGAGCGCCGATGACGAATGACATCGTCCACCTACAAAGAGGCCGCCATGAGCCGTGATAGCCGTTACCTGGAATCCATCCTCCACCACGACATCCCACTCACCCGGGAAATGGGCCTCAGGGTGCTCGACTGGCAACACGACCAACTGCAACTGCACCTGCCCTTGCAAGCCAATATCAACCACAAGAGCACCATGTTCGGCGGCAGCCTCTACTGCGGCGCCGTGCTGGCGGGTTGGGGTTGGCTGCACCTGAAGCTGCGTGAAGCCGGGATTGAAGACGGGCACATCGTGATTCAGGAAGGGCAGATCAGCTACCCGCTGCCGGTGACCCAGGACGCGACAGCCATTTGCGCGGCGCCGGATGAAAAGATTTGGAAGCGCTTTGTGGCGACCTATCAGCGCTATGGGCGGGCGCGGTTGGCGTTGGCGACGTGGATTGTGAATGAGGGCAGTGCAGAGCGTGCCGTCGTCTTTACCGGCCAGTACGTCCTGCACCGCTAGCAGCCATTACATAAAACAAATGTGGGAGCTGGCTTGCCTGCGATAGCGGTGGATCAGCCAATAGCTGTATGACTGACACTCCGCCATCGCGGGAAAGCCCGCTCCCACATTTTGCTCTGCAGTGGCCTTAAGATCTGGCCAGGGTCAACAGCCGCTCACGCCACGCCGCCTTGGCCGGCAATGCCAGAAAGAACGGGTTCAGCAACGACTCCCGCGCCGGGTAGCTGAACGGCTTGCCATTCAACTCCAATACTTCACCCCCAGCTCCTTCCAATACACCCTGGGCCGCTGCGGTATCCCACTGCGAGGTCGGCGCCAGGCGCGGATAACAATCGGCACTGCCCTCGGCTAATAAGCAAAACTTCAAGGAGCTGCCGATATTCGCCAGTTTCAACTCGCCCAAGCCTTCACTGAGGCCATTGAGCAGGCGCTCCTGCTCAGGGCTGGTATGACGACGGCTGGCCACCACCGTAAAGGCCTCACCCGAGGCCGGAGCCTGGCGTACTTGAATCTGCTTGGGCGCTGCATTGACGTCCGACCGCCAAGCCCCCAGGCCCGCGCCGCCGAAGTAGCAACGGCCAGTGGTCGGTATCGACACCACGCCGAACACCACGCGGCCCTGTTCGATCAATGCAATATTGACGGTGAACTCTTCACTGCCAGAAATGAATTCCTTGGTGCCATCCAGAGGGTCCACCAACCACCAACGCTGCCAGCCGGCACGCACGCTCTGATCGATATCGGCGTCCTCTTCAGACAGCACTGGAATGCTTGGGTCCAGCGCGGTGAGGCCAGCGAGAATCAGATGGTGGGCAGCCAGGTCAGCAGCCGTCACGGGAGAATCATCCGCCTTGGACGTCACGGCTACCTCGGCACGCCAGTACGGCAGGATGGCTTCACCCGCCTGCCGAGCCAGTTCAATGACCGGAGCGATAAACGGGTGGCCTAAAAACAGTTCGCTCATGCGGTGAACGCTCCACGCTGGGTCAACAGGTCTCTTACCAGATACAGCGCAGCCAGGGCACGACCTTCGCTGAACTGCTCGTTTTGCGCCAGCGCCGACAGCTCACGCAGGTTGACCCGGTCTACCCGCATTGGTTCGGGCTCATCACCTTCAAGACGCTCTTCGTAGAGATCGGTAGCCAACACCACCTGGATCTTCTGGCTCATATAGCCGGGCGACAATGACAGCTCGGTGATGTGCTCCAACTGCCGTGCACCGTAGCCGGCCTCCTCCTTGAGTTCGCGGTCTGCCGCTGCAAGCACGTCTTCGCCGGGCTCGATCAGGCCTTTGGGCAACGACAATTCATATTCGTCAGTGCCGCCGCAGTATTCTTCCACCAGCACTGCATGATCTTCATCGATCATCGCCACAATCATCACGGCGCCATAGCCCGTGCCACGCCCGACAAGACGCTCATAGGTCCGCTCAACGCCATTGGAAAAGCGCAATTGCACTTCCTCCACGCGGAACAAACGGCTACTGGCGACTATTTCGCGGGCGAGGACAGTGGGTTTCTGGCGCATAAACGGCTCCTTGGCGTGATCGGGTTACTATACCGTGGCTTTTCCGATTGTCTGTGTCGGATATTTTTACTTACATGAGACCCCACCATGCCCTCTCTGCCCTGGCACGCCATCGACACCGTCCTGCTGGACATGGACGGCACCCTGCTCGACCTGCATTACGACAACCACTTCTGGATGGAACACCTGCCGCAACGCTATGCCGAACTGCACGGCGTAAGCCGAGCCATGGCCGAGATGGAGTTGCAGCCACTGTTCGAGCGTAACGCCGGACAGTTGCAATGGTATTGCCTGGATTTCTGGAGCGCCGAGCTCAAGATCCCGGTGCGCGAACTCAAGTTGGAAACCGCCCACCTGATTGCCCTGCGTCCGGATGCCGATACCTTCCTGGCGGCGATCAAACAGGCCGGCAAGCGCGTGATCATGATCACCAACGCTCATCGTGATTCGCTGTCATTGAAGTTGGAGCGCATTGAACTGGCGCCGTATTTCGAGCGATTGATCAGCTCTCACGACTACGGTTTCCCCAAGGAAAACCCGCAATTCTGGGAGGCCTTACAAGCGGATATCCACTTTGACCCGGCCCGTAGCCTGTTTATAGATGACACTTTGCCGATCCTGCGCAGTGCCCGGGATTTCGGTGTAGGGCATCTGTTGGCGGTGAAAGAGCCTGATAGCAAGAAAGGACCAAAAGACACTGCAGAATTTGCAGCCGTCGGGGACTATCGAGAACTCATTGCCGGGCTTATGTAGGAGCGAGCTTGCTCGCGAAAAACGTCAACGATAACGCGTGCTTCCTGGATAAACGCGGTGCCTGTGAGTTTTTCGCGAGCAAACTCGCTCCTACAAAAGGGCGAGCTTGCTCATTTTATCCTGCGTATTACTCAGGGATGCGCAGTGTCTGACCTGGGTAGATCTTGTCCGGGTGCGACAGCAGCGGCTTGTTAGCCTCGAAAATCTTGTTGTACTGGTTGGCATTACCGTACACCGCCAGGGAAATCGCGCTGAGGGTATCGCCCTTTTTCACTACGACGAAGCGAGCAGCGGTAACCGCAGGGCCAGTAACAGTGATCTGGTCATCCACACTTGCCACGCCGGCAATGTTGCCCAGCGCCAAGAGGATCTTCTCTTTCTCTTCCTGCGTGGCCACTTCACCGGTCACCGTGACCTTGTCGCCATCCACCGTGGTCTGCACGTTTGGATTACCCAAGCCCACCTTGCTCACATGCTCCTTCAACTGCTCACTGGCGTTCGCATTACCCGGCGTCAACAGGTCGACAATCTTTTCGCCGGCTTCTTTGATAAAGCTAAAAATACTCATGGTGCGCTCTCCTTGGGATTTAATTTCCAGATGCCCAAGACTAGACCAGTCCTGCCGACTTGGGTTCCAGACTGGCTAAAGACTCAAAAGTATCCAACTCACCCCTGCTTGGAATAAGCCCGACGAAAACGCGGGTGAACCTTGATCGACGCCCTCTATCAATAGATCAATACTGGCGATTAGACGTGACCCTTTGTCGCGCCTAGTCTAAACACTGATCAATCCGCCGGTGGTACTGCCCCATGAACGCCAAGCGCCCTCACTGCGCGGCGCCCGCTCTCGAATCGACCGCGCCCGTCGCCAGCCAGAGCTATCACTATTGCAATCTTGAACACACTGAAGTCGCCAGCACTGCGCTGGCCGAAGAAGTGGCGTTGGCGATTGCCTACAACGATATCAGCCAGGCGGTGATGCTGGTGACGCCTACGGACCTGGAAGACTTCATTGTAGGTTTCAGCCTCGGCAGCGGCATTATCACCGACGTTAACGACATTTATGACCTGAAAATCAGCGGGTCAGGCGCAGCCCAGTACGCCCAGGTACAGGTTTCCAGCCGTGCGTTCTGGAACCTCAAGCAGCAACGCCGCCAATTGGCGGGCACCAGCGGCTGCGGCCTGTGTGGCGTGGAAGCGGTAGAGCAAGCATTGCCCGACCTCCAGGTACTGCCCGGCGCGCCCTTGCCGCCGGCGCAGTGGCTCGACGGCCTGCGCCAGCGTATCAGCGCATTCCAACCCCTGGGCCAGCACAGCGGCGCCGTGCATGCGGCGGTTTTTATGAACAGCCAGGGGGAATTGCTGATGGGTCGCGAAGACATCGGCCGGCATAACGCCCTGGATAAATTGATTGGCGCGTTGATCCGCCAAAAGATTCCGACCGACGGCGGCCTGGCGATTGTTACCAGCCGCTGCAGCCTCGAATTGATTCAGAAAGTCTTGCGCGCGGGTATCCAGACCCTGGTCAGCCTGTCGTCGCCCACCGGCCTGGCCTTGCAATGGGCGCGCCGGCACAACCTCAACCTTATCCACCTGCCGCAAAAAAGCGCGCCACGGGTCTATAGCCCTGCGATGGAGCACCAGCCATGAGCCTTCACCACCAAGCCGACCAGACCCCAACCCCACGCTACAAGCCCTATAAAGGCCCAGCCGGTGGCTGGGGCGCTCTGATCAGTGTGGCGCAAGCCTGGCTGACCAGTGACAACGCCCTGAAAAACCTGCGCATGATGCTCAAGACCAATCAGAACGGCGGCTTCGACTGCCCGGGCTGCGCCTGGGGCGACTCGCCGGAAAGCGGCATGGTCAAGTTCTGCGAAAACGGCGCCAAGGCGGTCAACTGGGAAGCCACCAAGCGCCGCGTCGATGCGGCCTTCTTCGCCAAGCACAGCGTCACAGCGTTGCTGGAGCAAAGCGACTATTGGCTGGAATACCAGGGCCGCCTGACCGAGCCGATGCGCTATGACGCCGAGACCGATCGCTACATGCCCATCAGTTGGGAAGCCGCCTTCGACTTGGTCGGCAAGCACCTCAACGCACTGCCCAGCCCGAACATGGCCGAGTTCTACACCTCGGGCCGCGCCAGCAACGAAGCCGCCTACCTGTACCAGTTGTTCGTACGCGCCTTTGGCACCAACAACTTCCCGGACTGCTCGAACATGTGCCACGAAGCCAGCGGCGTAGCCCTGGCGCAGAGTGTCGGCGTGGGCAAAGGCACTGTGACCTTTGATGACTTCGAACATGCCGATGCCATTTTCGTCTGGGGCCAGAACCCCGGCACCAACCACCCACGCATGCTCGAGCCGCTGCGCGAAGCGGTGAAACGCGGCGCTCAGGTGGTGTGTATCAACCCCCTGAAAGAGCGCGGCCTGGAGCGCTTCCAGCACCCGCAACATCCGCTGGAAATGCTCACCAACGGCGACAAGCCGACCAACACCGCCTACTTCCGCCCGGCGCTGGGTGGCGATATGGCTATCTTGCGTGGCATGGCCAAGTTCCTGCTGCTGTGGGAACGCCAAGCCCTGGCCGAAGGCAAGGAAGCGGTGTTCGACCACGACTTCCTCAACGAGCACACTGCCAACGTCCTGGAATACCTGGGTCAGATCGACGACACCTCGTGGGAGGAGATCGTCGAGCAGTCCGGCCTGACCCTGGTGGAGATCGAGCAAGCGGCACGCATGTACGCCAAAGGCAAGAATGTAATCATGTGCTGGGCGATGGGGATTACCCAGCACCGCCACTCGGTGCCGACTATCCAGGAAATCGCCAACCTGATGCTGCTGCGCGGCAATATCGGCCGCCCAGGTGCCGGGCTGTGCCCGGTGCGTGGCCACAGTAACGTACAGGGCGACCGCACCATGGGCATCAACGAACGCCCACCGGTGGCGTTTCTGGACGCGCTGGAGCGTCGTTTCCAGTTCCAGGTGCCTCGCGACAATGGCCATAACGTGGTGGAAGCGATTCACGCCATGCTTGAAGGCCGCTCCAAAGTCTTTATCGGCCTGGGCGGTAACTTTGCCCAAGCTACGCCAGACAGCACGCGCACCTTTGAAGCGCTGCGAAATTGCGACCTGACCGTGCAGATCAGCACCAAGCTCAACCGCAGCCACCTGATGCACGGTAAAGATGCGTTGATCTTGCCTTGCCTGGGCCGCACCGACATAGACATCCAGGCCGACGGCCCGCAAGCGGTGACGGTGGAAGACTCGTTCAGCATGGTCCACGGCTCCAACGGCCAACTGCAACCGCTTTCGAAACTGATGAAGTCCGAGCCGGCGATCCTGGCGGGCATTGCTGCCGCTACCCTGGGCAGCAAGCCCGTGGATTGGAACTGGCTGGTGGCCGACTACGGGCGCATCCGCGACCTGATCGCCGACACCATCCCAGGCTTCAAGGACTTCAACGAGAAGATCAAGCATCCAGGCGGTTTCTATCTGGGCAACTCCGCCGGCGCCCGCCGCTGGAACACTCCATCAGGTCGCGCCAACTTCCGCCCGAACATCTTGCCCAAAGACCTGATCCACGAACGCACCCACGCCACGGGCCGAGTGCCGGACCTGATCATGCAGTCGATGCGCTCCCATGATCAGTACAACACCACCATCTATGGCCTGGACGACCGTTATCGCGGGGTCAAAGGCCAACGTGACGTGCTGTTCGTCAACGAAGCCGACATCATCCGCCTGGGCTTCAAGCCGGGGCAGAAGGCAGACATAGTGTCGCTGTGGGAAGACGGTCGTGAGCGCCGCGTGAAGGGCTTTACGCTGCTGGCATTTGATATTCCGGCGGGGCAGGCGGCGGCTTACTACCCCGAAGTGAACCCGTTGGTGCCGTTGGAAAGCACTGGCGACGGTAGCCATACGCCAACGTCCAAGTTTGTTGCGATTCGCTTGGAAGCGGCGAGTGACAGTGGGTTGATCATGGCGCGCTCGGCCTGACTCGATCCGAGATATGTGTTGCTTGAACTAACGCTTTCGCGGGCAAGCCCGCTCCCACACTGGGATGGGTTCACCATTGAGACTGTGTGGACCGATCTGATGTGGAAGCGGGCTTGCCCGCGAAGAGGCCAGCACAAGTACCACACATTCGACAGGCACAAAAAAGGCCGCTTTTGCATAAAAGCGGCCGTTCCGAAGTAGCTAAAGACCCGTAAAAACGACTTAAGTTCCCCATACAAAACAGTAACTTAGCAAATTGTATACAACCTCTGCCGCCGGTCGGATTTCGATTGTCAGCGCCTCGATACAACCTCAGGATCGCGCCGTCATCCCTTGAGGTTTCCCTGAATGAAGTTCTCCTCGATTCTCTTGTTGTCCCTTGGCCTGGTCAGTGGCGCAGCCATGGCAGGCGGCACCACCGAAGCCGGTGTAGGCGGCGCATTGGGTGGGGTTCTAGGTTCCGTTGTCGGCCAGCAGCTGGGCGGCAACACCGGTTCGACCATCGGCGCGGCCCTCGGCGGCGCAGGCGGTAGTGCAGTCGGCGCCGACAAACGTAGCCGTGGCGAAGCCGCCATTGGTGGCGCACTGGGCGCAGCCGGCGGTAACGTCGTAGGGCGCAGCGTTGGCGGCAGCACCGGCGCACTGATCGGCTCCGCAGCCGGCGGTGGCGCGGGCGGCGCGCTAGGCAACTACATGGGTAACGAAAGTGATCGCGACAGCCGCCATTACCGCGATCGCGACCGTGACGATCGTCGCTATTACCGCGATGGCCACCCAGGTCGCGGCCATGCCTATGGGCATCGCAAGAACAAGCATCGTTATCGCGACTGATAAACCCGCGCTCTGACGAACACATCCGATGTGGGAGCCGGGCTTGCCCTAATGCCAGTCAGTTAAGAGCTAGAGCAGACAACCAGTGACTTGTGGCGAGGGAGCTTGCTCCCGCTGGACTGCGTAGCAGTCCCATTTTTGGGGCCGCTTCGCGCCCCAGCGGGAGCAAGCTCCCTCGCCACAGTTACCGATTCTGTCTTAACTGACTGGCATTAGGGCTTGCCCGCGATAGCAGTGAAACAGGTTTAGACGTACTGCCTGATACTGCGCCATCGCGGGCAAGCCCGGCTCCCACATTTGGTCTGGGTTGCTTGTAGGTGCCTCAAACCACCAAGCGCTGCATCGCTTCGCGCAACATCCCCGGAATCGGCACTGGCTGGTTCGAGGCTCGGTCCACAAACACATGGACAAAGCGCCCCGCCGCACACGCCTCCTGCTCGCCCGCCTTGAATACCGCCAGCTCATACTGCACCGAGCTATTGCCCAGCTTGCCCACCCGCAGACCGACCTCAATGCAGTCGGGAAAAGCGATCGAGGCGAAGTAATCGCAGGCCGAACTCACCACAAACCCCACCACCTCACCGTCATGAATATCTAACCCGCCCTGTTCGATCAGGTAGGTATTAACGGCTGTGTCGAAGAAGCTGTAGTAGGTGACGTTATTCACATGGCCGTAGGCATCGTTGTCGTGCCAACGCGTGGTGATCGGTTGGAAGTGGCGGTAATCGTCGCGCACAGGTGTTGAGTCAGGCATCGGCAAGTCTCATCAAAGTTGATCCAATTGAGCATGGGCCCAGTCGCGTACCTCGGCGTAGGGGTAGTCTTCCAGCGCAGCAAAACCGGGAATGCCCCGCGCCTTCAACTTGGTAAACAACGGTACGCTGATACCGCCAAGGAAACGCGTCAAACGCTCCGCATTCGGCAAGTGCCCCGTGTGCTCATGATGCCTGTGGATAAAATCACCGCACAGCCCCATGAAGTTTTTATCCACAAGCGGCGGCAGGTTCGGCAGCGCCGGCAGATGGGCGACCTGGCCGTGGCATACCGAACAATGCCCGCAACGCTGGGGTGCATTATCATCACCAAAGTAGTGCGCCAGACGTTGCCCCAGGCAGTGGTCGGTGGCGAACAGGTCGAGCATGGCGTGAATCCGCGCGACCTCCGTCACCTCATGCTGCTTGAAGCCTGTGTATAACTCGGCGCTTAACGCGTGCGGGTCGAAATGGGTGTCGAGCAAACTGTAGACCTCAGTCATCTGCTTGCTTTCGAGCTCGATCAGGCCCTGCTCCTGAAAATAATCCAATGCCTTCACCACCCGACTACGCTCGGCATTGTGCTGTTGATAAAGCGCATCGAAATCGACCGTCGCCCAGGTTTTAGCGCGCTTGCACACCTGGATGATCGCCGCGACAAACTGCTGCCGCTCGCCGGAAAAACGCGCCAGCAAGGCTTCGGGTTCGATCAGGTATTTGAAACGGTATTCCGCATAAAACGCATAGCGCGGCGCAATCACGCCCTTGAGCTCCAACTGCACCAGGAGCGTCTTGAGCGGCAACTCGCGAATATTGCTGTGGTCCGACAGCGACCTGAGCAGGAACTCCCACTGCCCTTCACTACGCGCGACCTGCAATTCCTCCAGTACGCGCAAAATGCCGTCCTGCTCCGGCGTATCACCGTACACGAAGTTTTCCAGCACATTGAGGCTGTCGCGGTTGGCCAACACCAGGCAATCCGACGGCTGCCCGTCACGCCCTGCGCGGCCGATTTCCTGGCTGTAGTTCTCGATTGACTTGGGCAGGTCGAAGTGCACGACATTGCGGATGTCACTCTTGTCGATGCCCATGCCAAACGCGATAGTTGCGACAATGCAATTGGAACGCCCGCCCATGAAACGCTGCTGGATACCTTCGCGTTTTTCATGGGGCAGCCCCGCGTGATAAGCCTCGGCCTGAATACCGTGGCGGTTCAGATGCTCGGAAATCTGTTCGGCGGTTTTCTGCAAGGTGACGTAGACAATACTCGGCTGGTTGGCCCGCGCTTTCATCCACTCCACCAGCCTGCGGCGCTTGTCATGGCCGCTGACCGGTTCCACCAGCAGGTTGAGGTTGGGCCGATAGAAGCCCGTGGTCACTACATCTTCGGCAGCAATGGCGAACTTGGCCTGCATGTCAGCGATCACCTTGGGCGTGGCCGTGGCCGTCAGCAACAGCGCCTGAGGGATGTTGAACTGGCGCTGGTAGTCCGGCAGCTTCAAATAATCCGGGCGGAAGTTGTGGCCCCATTCGGAGATACAGTGCGCCTCGTCTACCACCAGCAACGAGATCTGCACACTGTTCAGGAAATTACGGAAACGCTCGTTCTTCAAACGCTCCACGGAAATCATCAGAATCTTGAGCTCGCCCGATCGCGCACGGGCCATTACATCATTGGCCTCATCACGGCTCTGGGCCGAGTCGATACTGCCCGCCGAAATGCCATGGCGCTGCAGGAAACCCAATTGGTCCTGCATCAACGCCAGCAACGGCGACACCACCAGCGTCAGGTGCGGCAGCAACACGGCCGACAACTGGTAACACAAGGATTTGCCCGAGCCCGTAGGGAAAATGGCGGCGGCAGATCGCCCAGCCAGCACGGCGCTGACCGTCTCTTCCTGGCCCAAGCGAAAGTGTGGGTAACCAAAGACCTGCTGGAGGGTGTCGTGCATAAGGCTGTCACTCCATTGACCGCTGAGTTGGCTCAAAAACATAGCCCGGGAATCTCAGCGAATCGAGAAAGGTCGCAAGGAAAAAAGAGACAGGATGATACACAGGGGGAGGGATGGCTCAGGGCCGAAGTGGGACTTTTCCTAGAAAGTAACAAGACGCAGCAGATACAAATGTGGGAGCTGGCTAGCCCTCTCCCACATTTCAAAACCGTGCTACTGCTGAATCAGCGGTTTTGCACCCGCTCGATCGCCGTGTCATACACCGGGTTGGCCTTTTGCTCCTTGGCCAACTGGTAATGACGCAGCGCATCCGGGAACTGCCCGGCCGCTTCATAGATGCGTGCAATGTTGTAGTAGGCACCGGCACGCACGGTCGCGGCATTGGTACCGGTCGCCAGGGCGATAGCCTTGCGGTTGGCCCAGATCGACTCCGCGGTATTGCCGGCTTTCTGATACGCCAGGCCCAGGTTGCCGTAAGCCTTGCCGAAGCTGTTATCGAGCTCGATGGCTTGACGGAAGAAGTCGATGGCCTGGTCCAGGTTACCGGCCTGGTAGGCCGCTTCGCCCTTGAGGTTCAGCCTCTTCGCATCGGCCTGTACCGACGAGCTCACTGTCACGGCGGTGACGGCCACGCTGTCGTCCAGCAAAGGCTTGACCTCGTTGAGTACATCTTCGGCGCCGACTCTCACGCCGGTGAAGGTGTTGATGTCCTGGAAGTCGCCACTGCCGGTCATGCGGAACACGGTCCACAGGTTGCCCGTGCGGTTCTGCGGCACATAGTAAGTGCGTACCAGGGATTGCCCCATGTACACGAACACCTTGGCCTCACTGTTGGACAATTCGCTGGAAGTGGGAGAGCCGCTGTTGGAATAGTCGTGCACGGCATAGACGTAGCTTTCGCCGTAATGCTTTTTCTGCAGGGTGATGGTCTCCGGGCCATAGCTATCGGTGTCATCCACGTCCAGTTCGGCGTCGGTGCCCTTTTTATTGTTGAAGAAGATGTTATTGCCGGGGAAGATCATATGGGAGTCGAGGTCGCGCGGAGCCTTGCCCCAGGTCAACACCACACGCAGGCCGTCGAGATTTTCCATCACCGGGCTGATGGCATAGGTCATGCCTTTGCACGGGCACTTCACCACCAGGTTGGAATAGCCAGGCTTCTTGATGATCAGCAGGTTGCTGGCATCGTCAGCCGCTTCACTGGTCAGCGTTACCTGGCCTTGCGCGTTGGTACGACCCACCACGTTCTGCGCGCCATTACGTTGCAGCAGCACTTCGGCATCGGCGATTTTCTGGTCCTTGACCACCGCGCTCAGCACTTCAATTGGCAACTGCTCGGCCTGGGCAGAAAACGCCACCGCACACAAAGACATCGCCGAGGCGACACGAAGCAAACCCATGCTTAACTCCCTTTAAGTAGTGGGCGGAATCGCCCTACAAGATTTTGCGGTGAAACATACGCTGAAATGAGCTCGCTGGCAGATTTTTTATACAAGTTGTGACGGGCGTTTTATCCCGCCTACCGAGCTACGCATTGCGCTACAATCAAGCCTTGCTTTCCAAGAGGACGCAGCGATGAGCGAACTGACGTTTGAGCAAAAACAGGATCACTATCACAAGATCCGGCGTTCCAATTACTTGGCCAGCCTGCGCCTGGAAGGGTTCGATACCCAACCGACCGACGTCGACAAACCCCTGCCGACACGCGAAGCCGTCCTTGCCAAGTACCGCAACACCTCTAGCTGATGCTCGACAAATACGGGGTGGGCCAGGACCCATACTGCTACCCCGGTAGCAGCACTCTGCGCAACCGCCTCGATTTGCTCGATGAAGCACGCCTGCACCAGGCCGAGCGGGAATTATCCGAAATCGCCATAGGCAACCTGCCACTCTTTCCGCCGCCCTACGACCTCGATCGCCTGCAACACATTCACCGCATCCTGTTCGGTGACATTTATGACTGGGCCGGCGAACTGCGCAGCGTCAACATCCAGAAAGGCGACACGCTGTTTTGCACCCCGGAGCGTATTCCACCGGAAGCGGCAAAAATTGTCCGGCATATGCAAGACGCCAATTGGTATGTCGGTGCGACTCAGGCTGATCTTGTGCGCCAAATCGCTGAAGTTTATGGCGACCTGAACGTCATTCACCCCTTCCGCGAGGGAAATGGACGGGCGCAACGGATCCTGTTTGAACAGATCATCGTGAATGCGGGGTTTTCGGTGAATTGGTGGCTGGTGAAACACGCGGCCTGGATACCCGCGAATATTGATGCGGTGGCGTGTGACTATCGGGGACTGGAGGCGATTTTTGAGCGGTGTATCGGTAGGCCTCTCAGCGCCTGATCGAACTTCGAACGCCTAGCCATCTGTTTATTGCTCGAGAAACAAACTCACTCTTAAGGTTCGGCTCGTCGCTGCCAATTCTGCGACCGGGTTTGGTCACTCGAAAACAGCACACATTCAAATGCAAATACCTGAAACGATGGACCGCTATCGTCAGCTACGCACCAACTTCACCGATACCCACCCTCTTGTCATAGACACCGCAGCCAAAGCTGAAGATATCCAATCGGCCGCCCACCAGCGTATCCGCGCCGCCAGCGACTATTGCTCCTGCCTGACCTTCGACCACGCCGACCTCAAAGACATTTCCCACATCATTAATGCGCTGTACCTGCTCGTTCAGGACGGCTGTGATTTGTTTGAAGCCGCGCAACACGTTCATCTGCAACCTGAACAAGCGCAAGTCTAAGCAACACCTGTGTAGGAGCGAGCTTGCTCGAGAAAATCGCCAACGATGACGCGGTAAATCAGAAAAAACGCGGCGCCCTTGAGTTTTTCGCGAGCAAGCTCGCTCCTACAACTGATCAGCTTTACCCATTACATCGTTGCAAGCCATAAATGCCGGAGGCTTTTGTAAGACACCGCCAAACGTCACGCCATCCGTTTCCCAAACTGCTTCAAATACCCGCTCAACCCTCTATACGAGTTACGCGTAGCCGACTGAACATAACCTCCTATCAACTGTCTCGGAAAAAACCGTGAACATCGAAAGGACTCAATATATCGGCCACTATGGCATCACTTTCACGGTAATTCGACTCACCGTGATGCCAAACAATCAACTAGAGCTAGCCACACTTTGCTTGCTGGAAGTAAAAGCTTCAGCGATAGAGGTCCGCTTGCGGCTTCAGAAGTTGTACGAAAAGATGCTCGCCCGAGATCTACCCTGCGTCATGACAGTGGCCGTCTCAAAGCCACTGACCAGGAAGCAGGCAGATAGCTTGAACAATCGGAACAACCTCATAAAAGAAATCATTTCTGGCGCAGTTGCAGCCCCTGTCGGGATCATATCCAGCAAAGCAGAATCGATAGTCGAGAACGCTATCAGCGATTTGATCTCTCGCAGGATCCGCAACTTTCACAGCGCAGACATCGTCATTGGCCTGGATGCTCAGATCAGCGGTGGCATAGGCCCGCAGCGCTCAAGCGTCTCAATGCATGTGTACTCCAGATGAACTTTAGTCAATGGCTTTACCTACAAACAGCGCTATTATTCGCTCTCCATCTGCTGCTGTATTACAAAATCACTGACTGCACGTTAAGAACGCGTTTCGCCGTTACCTTCATCGTAACGGGACTGCTTCTGTTGTTCTGGCTACCCTACATTGCCATTGTCCTGAACATTCAACTTCTTCCCCTGGCCTTGTTCTTGATAGGCTTGGCTCTCTTCGTCACGCGAAACAAATACCGCCTGCAACGTAAAAGGCCCCCTCACCCACTCCTACGCACCCCCACTATGAACCTGGCCCCCAACTTCCCCGAAAATCCAGTCATGCAGCAGCTCCTGCAATTGCTGCATGAAGAAATCGGCTTGCCAAAACACAAGACCATCGGCCTGCACACCTCACTGAACTTCGACCTCGGGTGCGATGGCGCTGAGGCCAAGCAATTCATGGAGGCGCTTGAACAGGATTTCGGGGTCGACCTGGGCGACTACGACGCTTATCGTTACTTCCAGCCGCCGGTGTTCGACGTGTTCCTGAAGCGTCGCGCCAAGGGCCGTGGTGACAAGATCCCGCTGACCATCGGCATGCTCTACCTGGCGATCAAGACCCACCGCTGGGACACGCAGATGCTGGAAAACCTGAGCTGATTCCAATGAAGGATTTTTTTGTAGGAGCGAGCTTGCTCGCGAAAAACTCACAGGCGCCGCGTTCATTCAGCAAGCACGCGTTATCGTTGACGTTTTTCGCGAGCAAGCTCGCTCCTACAGTATTAGGGCAAGCCCGCTCCCACAGTGGATCTGCGCTCATCTGACGAGCCGTATAAATAACAAGGACATTACATGGACGTAACAATGGGCCTGCTGGCCGCGCTGCTCTGGGGCGGCACGGACTTTCTGGTGGGCCTCAACGCCCGCGCCGTTGGCGTTAAACGCGCGGTGTATTTCGGCCAAGCCCTCGGCTTTTTGATCATGACCCTCCTGCTGGTCATTTTCCCGGCCTTCCTTTTCAAATCCCTTGATGCACCTTTAAGCGTCTGGCTTTTGGGTATCGCCGCCGCCCTGCTGACGGTGTCCGGCGCCCTTGCGCTGTCCAAAGCCTTTGCCTTGGGCAAAGCAGCCATCGTCGCGCCGCTGGTGACGTCCTATGGAGTGGTGACCACCCTGCTCTCCTGGGCGAGCGGTGAACACATCAGCCTGATACAACTGGGCTGCATCGCCCTGTGCGTGATCGGCGTTGTGCTGTCCAGCGTTCACAAGGACAACGGTACGCCTCACAACAACCCGCGCCTGTCCATTGCCTACGCCATGTTCGCCGCAACCTTGTACGGCACCAGTTTCTGGCTGCAAGGCCGCTACACACTGCCAGCGCTGGGGCCAATCACCATGTTGTGGCTGGGTTACCTGGTAGGCCTGTGCGTGCTGGTGGTGATGGTGCTGAAGATCAAGGATGGCCTGAAGATCCCGCCACTGAAAAACTGCGCGACGTTAACCGGGGCGAGCTTGATGAACCTCGGCGGTTTCTCGGCGTTTTCGTGGGGCGCAATGGCCGGCTCGGTGTCGGTGGTGACGGTGATCAGTACGCTCTCTGGAGGGATCGCGGCGATCCTGGGGTTTGTGTTTTTCAAGGAACGATTGTCAGCGGTGCAGGTGACAGGCGTCGTACTGGTGCTGGTCGGTGCAGTGGTACTGCATATCGCCGGCTAACGTCGCGCACAAAAAAGCCGCCTACTTAAGAGGCGGCTTTTTTACAACCAGCGAATCTTACAACTTAGGACCCGCCGCCTTGATCGCATCGCTGACTTCAAACTTCTTGAAATTCTCGATGAACAGGCCAGCCAGCGCCTTCGCTGCTTCGTCGTAGGCAGCCTTGTCAGCCCAGGTGTTGCGTGGGTTCAACAGGCCGGTTTCAACGCCCGGTACGGCCAATGGCACGTCGAGGTTGATGGTGTCCAGGTGTTCGGTTTGCGCACCGATCAACGCACCGCTCTGGATCGCTGCAATCACGCCGCGAGTGGTCGGAATGTTGAAGCGTTTACCAACGCCGTAACCGCCGCCGGTCCAGCCGGTGTTGACCAGGTAGACCTTGGAGCCGAAACCACGGATACGCTTGATCAGAAGCTCTGCGTATTCGCCAGCCGGGCGTGGGAAGAACGGCGCGCCGAAGCAGGTGGAGAAGGTCGACTTGATGCCGCTGCCCGAACCCATTTCGGTCGAGCCCACCAGAGCGGTGTAGCCGGACAGGAAGTGGTAGGCCGCTTGTTCTTCGCTGAGGATCGACACAGGCGGCAGTACGCCGGTCAGGTCGCAGGTCAGGAAGATCACCGAGTTTGGCTCGCCGCCCAGGTTCTTCTCGGAACGCTTGGCAACGTGCTCCAGCGGGTAGGCGGCACGGCTGTTCTGGGTCAGGCTGACATCGGCGTAGTCGGCGTGCTTGGCCTCGTCGATCACGACGTTTTCCAGCACCGCGCCGTGCTTGATGGCTTTCCAGATAACCGGCTCGTTCTTCTCGGACAGGTCGATGCACTTGGCATAACAACCGCCTTCGATGTTGAACACTACGCCTTCGCCCCAGCCGTGCTCGTCGTCACCGATCAGGTAACGGCTTTCGTCGGCGGACAGGGTGGTCTTGCCAGTGCCGGACAGGCCGAAGAACAGGGTCACGTCGCCTGCTTCGCCGATGTTGGCGGCGCAGTGCATCGGCAGCACGTCGGCCGCCGGCAGCAGGAAGTTCTGTACCGAGAACATGGCTTTTTTCATTTCACCGGCGTAACGCATGCCGGCAATCAGTACTTTTTTCTGTGCGAAGTTGAGGATCACGCAACCGTCGGAGTTGGTACCGTCACGCTCTGGTACGCACTCGAAGTTGGCCACGTTGAGCACTTGCCACTCTTCACGACCGGCCGGGTTGTACTGGGCCGGGTTGATGAACAGGCAACGACCGAACAGGTTCTGCCAGGCAGTCTGGGTGGTCATTTTCACGGCCAGGTAGTGGTCTTCTGCAGCCCCTACGTGAACATGGGAAACGAAATGCTCTTGCGCGTTATTGAACGCCTCGACGCGAGCCCACAGGGCATCGAACTTGTCGGCCGGGAACTTGCGGTTGATCGGGCCCCAGGCAATGGCGTCCTGGGTGGACGGCTCTTCAACGATGAAACGGTCAACCGGCGAACGACCGGTGCGATGACCGGTTTCTACGACCAGCGCGCCAGTATCGGCAAGCACGCCTTCACCGCGCTGCAGGGCTTCTTTGACCAGATCGTCAACACTCAGATCGGTGTATACGGCGTTATTGGCTTGCGTCATGAGGTTCCCCGTCGGCCTATGGCCGAGTGCTCCAAACGTTTTGTAGTAGAAAGTTGCGCACTACTACCGCGAAAAAAGTGGGCCGGATTATGCCAGAAAAGCCCAAAAAGAGTAGGGCCCTCCCGTCAGAACACCTCTAATCCGGCGTTTGTCAGGTGATTTACCTGTGCTTAAACGTTTTAGTGGCGGGTGTCGGAAGGGGTGTCGCTGCCTGCGCCGGCGAACAATTGCGCTACATCAGCCGCGTCGAACAGGTAGCGCTGGTTGCAGAACTGGCAGTCGATCTCGATATGGCCGCCATGTTCCACCACCAGATCTTGCGCATCTTCCAGGCCCAGGCTGACCAGCGCGTTACCGGAACGCTCGCGCGAGCAACTGCAGTGAAAATGCAGGCCCTGTGCGTCGAACAGGCGCACGGCCTCTTCATGGTAGAGGCGGTGCAGGATGGTTTCGTTGTCCAGGCCCAGCAGTTCTTCGGCCTTCAAGGTGTCGGCCAAGGCGATGATATGCCGCCAGCTTTCGGCACGATCATCCTCATCCTTGATGCGATCGGCAGGCAGTTGTTGCACCAGCAAACCACGGGCGCGCTTGCCGTCGGCGTTAAGCCAGAACTTGGTGCCCACTTGCTGGGACATAACGAAGTAGTTGGTGAAGCATTCCGACAGGGTCTGGCCGTCGAGGTCGACAATACCCTGGTACCGCTGGCCTTCAGTCGGGTCGACAGTCAGTGCCAGGACGCCGTTGGGCATCAGGTCGGCCAAGGTGGCATCTGCGGCAACCTGGTCAGCCTCGTAACGGGCCAGGCCACGGATCTCGCGCTCGCTCGAGCACTCGATCATCAACATGGGCACTGGCCCTTCGGAACGAGCCTGCAAGATCAGCAAACCGTCGAACTTCATGGTGCCCACCAGCAGCGCCGCGGCGGCCATCAACTCGCCGAGCAATTGCGCGACCGGCTCCGGATAGGCGTGTTTGGCAAGGACTTCGGCATAGCTGAGCTCCAACGAAACCATCTCGCCGCGGGCATCGCTCTCATCGAAGATGAAGCGTTGGGTGAAGTCGGTATCCGGTAGATCAGTCATAGGTCTGGGTATCTGAAGTGATGACAAAATGATTACAAGGTTTATAAAATTAAACGCTTTAGCACCATCTTGGTGCGACTTCTCCTGAATTCAAGGAGCTGAATAGAGCGATGAGGGACAGTTTATGAACAATCCGGGTTTGTTCCAAGCCAACTGGAACCTCCGGCGATGGGCTCTTTGCAATCTACTCGCTATCGGACTGCTGTGTTTTTGGCTGTGGCCCACGGGCCAGATGCTCTGTGTGATTTTCGACGAGTGGCTGTTTCATCTGCTCAATGGCCCATTGGCCACGAACTCGACCTGGCTACATGTGTGGGCCGTGGCCAGCCTGCGGCCGTTTGATGCAGTGGTCGGCGTGATTTTGCTGGCGCTGTTGATCCGCGGCGACTGGGTGTTCAAGGCCGTACAGGTGCGCCAGGCGTTTTTTGGCTTCCTCGGCATTCTGCTGCTATTGCTGTTTATCCGCATGCTGTTCTCAAAACTCGCGGCGCACATGGGCTGGCAGCACAGTAGCCCGTCGATGGTCATCAGCGGCGCGATTCAAATGAGCGACTTTTTCCCAGGGTTGGAGAAAACCTGGGAATTGAAGGACCGCTCGAGCCAGAGCTTCCCCGGCGACCATGCTTCGGTGCTATTGATCTGGGCGATGTTCATGAGCGTGTTCGCCCGGCGCATCGGCCAGGTGCTGGTGATCTGGGGCCTGGCGCTGCTGTTCATGATGCCGCGGCTGGTAGCCGGCGCGCACTGGGGCCAGGACGATTATATCGGTGGCGTACTGCTGGCGCTGTTGGCGCTGGGGTGGGGGTATTACACGCCGTTTGCGGCGAAGGTGTCGGGCGCTTTGTTGCGGATGACGGCGCCGCTTTTCGGGCTACTGAGCAAGTTGCCCGTTATTGGGCGGTTGAGTGTCATGCGCACAACTCCGTAACCCCCAGGGCTAAAAGTGGGAGCGGGCTTGCTCGCGAATGCGGGGTGTCAATCAATGCATCTGTGCCTGACCCACCGTATTCGCGGGCAAGCCCGCTTCCACATTTGATCGAGTTTGCATGGGCGACTCGTGCAATCAATCGTCATTGCCGCTGCCGCGAAACTTGAACAGATCGCGGCGCTGCTTCTTGCTCGGCTTGCCGTCAGTGGTCAGGCCTGAAGCCCCTGCCTTGCGCATGGCCGCAGCGTTTTCGCGCTTGGCGATGCTGGCTTCGGTCTCGGCATACAGTGCCTGCGCTTCAGGCGCGCCGCGGCGTACGATGGAAAGTGCCTGCACCACGATGGTTTTTTCATCAAAGCCTGTACGAATCTGAAACTCGTCGCCGACGCGCGGCTCCTTTCCCGGCTTGCAGCGCTCGCCGCGATGATGCACCTTGCCGCTCTCGATAGCGGCCTTGGCCAGAGCGCGGGTCTTGTAGAACCGCGCTGCCCACAACCACTTGTCCAGCCGGACCTTCTCTTCCTCTTCCTGCTTTTGAGCCACTTGAATTCCTCGCTCTGAAAAATGTCGCAACTTTACCGTTGAAACCCTTCGACGCATAAACCCCAAGGCTCACCTAAGATACGCCAGGTAGCACCCTGTTTTCGCGAGGATACGCCGTGACCGACTTTCCCCTCTCACTCACCTCGCCCAACCAGCGGTGCGTGGGTTGCCAGCAAAGCGAGCCTCTGGGGTTCGATTTTGCGTTCGCCTACCAGCCTATCGTAGACCTGCGTGACCATACGATCTTCGCCAACGAAGCCTTGGTGCGCGGTCCCCAGGGAGAAGGCGCGCTGTCGGTGCTGGCTCAGGTCAACGAAACCAATCGCTACCGCTTCGACCAGCGCTGCCGGACCAAGGCCATTGCCGGTGCCGCAGCCCTGGGCATGCAGACTCACCTTTCCATCAACTTCATGCCCAATGCCGTATATCGCCCGGAGCTGTGTATCCGCAGCACTCTGGAGGCCGCCCGGGCGCACAATTTCCCGCTGGACCGGCTGATTTTCGAGACCCTGGAAAGCGAACACGTAGATAACTATCGCCATTTGACGAATATTCTGCGTGAATACCGCGAATTCGGCTTCAAGACCGCCATCGACGATTTCGGCGCGGGCTATTCGGGGCTGAACCTGCTGGCCGATTTCCAACCTGACTTGATCAAGCTCGACATGGCGCTGATTCGCGATGTCGACCAGGATCGTGTCCGTCAGGTGATCGTCCGGGGGATTGTCACAATCTGTGAGCAGTTGGGGGTTACTGTCATCGCCGAGGGCATCGAAAGTGCCGGCGAGCGCGACTTCCTGTCCGACTGCGGAATATTTCTGATGCAGGGCTTCTGGTTCGCCAAGCCTGCATTCAAAGCGTTGGCTGAGGTATCTCCTCAAGCCTGGGCGAATTGACCGGTTAACCATATTGAAGACATTTGACCATTTGACCGTTGTGGGTCTGCGTGAGTGGGTGGCACTTCCCGACTTGGGAGTGGCGGGCCTGCGGGCGAAGATCGACACCGGTGCCAGTACCTCAAGCCTGCACGCCACCGATATCGAGCCCTTTGAGCGCGACGGTGAAAAGTGGGTGCGTTTTACCGCGCACCTGGGCAGCGTGGTGCAACTGCGTCACCGCCGCTGTGAAGCGCCCCTGGTGACGATGAAAACCATCAAAAGCTCCAACGGCCATGCACAGGTGCGCTACGTGATCAGCACCACCCTGGCCCTGGGTGATCGGGTATGGCGGGTGGAGTTCACCCTCGCCTGTCGCAAAGCCATGCGTTACCGCCTGCTGCTGGGCTCCAAGGCGCTGATTGACGGCCAGTTGGTGGTCAATCCAGGCCTCAAGTACGTTCAAGACAAGCCGGTGTTCCCGGTCTCCACTATTTCTGCCCCAGGTGCTGCATGAAGATTGCTGTGCTGTCGCGAAACCCGCGTCTGTATTCCACCCGCCGCCTGGTCGAGGCCGGCACTGAACGTGGCCATGAAATGGTGGTGATCGACACGTTGCGTGCCTACATGAACATTGCCAGCCACAAGCCGCAGATCCACTACCGGGGCAAACCCCTGGAAGGCTTTGACGCGGTAATCCCGCGTATCGGCGCTTCGGTGACCTTCTATGGCTGCGCGGTATTGCGCCAGTTTGAAATGATGGGGGTGTTTCCGCTGAATGAATCCGTGGCCATTGCGCGCTCGCGGGACAAGCTGCGCTCCCTGCAACTGCTGTCGCGCCGGGGCATTGGCCTGCCGGTCACCGGTTTTGCCCACTCTCCGGACGACATTCCCGACCTGATCGAGATGGTCAATGGCGCGCCGCTGGTGATCAAGGTACTGGAAGGCACCCAGGGCATCGGGGTGGTGCTGTGTGAAACAGCAACGGCGGCGGAGTCGGTGATTGAGGCGTTCATGGGCCTCAAGCAGAACATCATGGTGCAGGAATACATCAAGGAAGCGGGCGGCGCGGATATTCGCTGTTTCGTGGTGGGCGACAAGGTGATCGCGGCCATGAAGCGCCAGGCCAAGCCCGGTGAGTTCCGCTCCAACCTGCACCGTGGCGGCAGCGCCAGCCTGATCAAGATCACCCCGGAAGAGCGCATGACCGCGCTGCGGGCGGCCAAGGTGATGGGGCTGAGTGTGGCGGGTGTGGACATCCTGCGCTCCAACCATGGCCCCCTGGTGATGGAAGTAAACTCATCGCCGGGCCTGGAAGGGATCGAAACTACCACCGGTAAGGATGTGGCGGGGATCATCATTCAGCATCTGGAAAAGAATGGCGGGCCGAATATGACTCGGACCAAGGGAAAGGGCTGAATACCCACATCTGCCACACACCGCGAACCACTGTGGGAGCTGGCTTGCCTGCGATGACACCGGTACATTCAACATCGTCGTTGACTGAACTACCGTTATCGCAGGCAAGCCAGCTCCCACATTTGCATTCAGATTGCTTGTTAGACAGCGTCTCGAGGCAGCATCAACCCCAGCGGCAGCCGCACCCGCGCTTCCAACCCACCGCCTTCCCGGTTGCGCAGCTCGACATTGCCGCCATGCATCGACGCGATCCGCCGCACAATCGCCAACCCCAACCCGGTGCCCTTGCCTCCTCGGGCGCGGTCGCCACGGGTAAAGGGGTTGAAGATACCCTCCAGCTCAGCCGGGTCGATTCCTGTGCCACGGTCCATCACGCTCAGCACCACGTAAGGCGCGGCACTGTCGCCAGAAACGTACGCCGCCACTTCCACATCGGAACCGGCATGGTGCAAGGCGTTGCCAATCAAGTTGTTCAGCAGGCGCTTCATCGACACCCGGCGTAATGCGAACGGCTGGATCGGCTCCAGGCGCGTGCGCACCTGCTCACCATTCTGGTTATAGGGCGCAACCACCTCACGCACGAGGTCGGTGAGGTCGACCTCCTCGACCACTTCATCCCGCCCGTCACGGATGAACGCCAGGAACTGGTCCAGAATAGCGTCCATGTCCTCGATGTCGCGCACCATGTCATCGGTGAGGTCGGTATGGTCCCCCATCAACTCCAGGGACAACCGTAATCGCGTCAGCGGCGTGCGCAAGTCATGGGACACCCCCGCCAGCATCAACTCGCGTTCGCGCCCAGCCTGTTCGACATCTTCTGCCATCTGGTTGAAGGCGCCGTACACCTCGGTCATCTCACTGGGCGTGTCGCTGACCGGCAAGCGCACACTGCGCCCCTGGCCCAGTTGGCGAGCGGCAAACACCAGGCGCTTGAGGGGTTGGTTGAGCTGACGGACGAAAATCCACGCGGACGCCGTTGAGAGCAAGCCAATGGCCAGGAACCAGCCCAACACGTTCCAGATTTTTTGCCCCCGCAGCGGGTGCGGATAAAGCGGAACCTTGATCCAGGCATCCCCCAGGCTTGGCGCTCGCACCCACAGCGCAGGCGAAACATGCATACGCAGCCGCACCTCGGTGTCGGCACCCAACTCGGCCTGCATCTGGCGCTGGTAGATCTCGCTGTAAGGCCAATGCTGCTCGCCTTCAGGCACGCCAGCGCCGTCAACCCGCGTCAGCGTCGACGCCTTGGCTACTTTTTCGCGGTTCTCAGGGTCTACCGCCCAATAGCCACGCAACGTCAGGGCGACACCATGGCTGTACTGCCGGTCCACCAGCACGTCTTCGTTCATCAACAGATAAACCAGCGTGAGCGCCTTGGAAAACAGAACGACAATAAGCACCAGCCAGAGGGTGCGGGAGAAGAAACTTTGTGGGAACCACAGCGGGGTTTTCATAGATGAAAGCTGCACACCTTGCAGGAACGAGCGGCGCTCGCAGAATTGCAGACGCCGGGCATCCCGTCGACCCTCATGGAGTCAAACGCCAGGATACCCGCCCCTGCAAATCATCGGTCACTTGGTTGCGGTGCCATCCGGCACAAACACATAACCCACACCCCACACCGTCTGGATATACCGCGGCTTGGACGGGTCTGGCTCGATCATCCGGCGCAATCGGGAAATCTGCACGTCGATGGAGCGCTCGAGGGCGTCCCATTCCCGGCCACGGGCCAGGTTCATCAGCTTGTCACGGGTCAGCGGCTGGCGAGCGTTCATCACCAGGGCCTTGAGCACTGCGAATTCGCCGGTGGTGAGCATGTGCACTTCTTCACCGCGCTTGAGCTCACGGGTGGCCAGCGAAAGTTCGTAATCGCCAAAGGTGACGCTTTCGTCTTCGCTGCCCGGTGCACCCGGTACCGCCGGTGCCTGGCGACGCAACACGGCCTTGACCCGCGCCATCAGCTCATCGGGATTGAACGGCTTGGCCAGGTAGTCATCAGCGCCCAGCTCCAGCCCCTTGATGCGGCTCAGTTCATCGCCCTTGGCGGTGAGCATGATGATCGGGATCTGATTGTTCGCACCGCGCAGGCGCTTGCAGGCGGTGAGGCCGTCTTCACCGGGCAACATCAGGTCGAGTACGACCAGGTTGAAAACTTCACGCCCTAACAGACGATCCATCTGTTCGGTGTTCGGCACCGCGCGGGCACGATAGCCCTTGGAGTTGAAAAAACGCTCCAGCAGGCTGCTCAGCCCCGGATCGTCATCAACGATGAGAATTTTTTCGCCTTCAGCAGTTTGTGCGGTGCTGCTCATTGGATGCTCCTCTTATCTCGGCGCGCATTATGGCGTAGCTGCCGTTATACGCACCGTGTGCATTGTTAGCAGATTTTTCATCTACTGCCAGCGAACCCGCGCCCTACAAGCTGCGGCGCAGTAGCCCCCAAGGGCGGAACGCTGGTTATAATGCGGCGCCTCCGTGCAGGGCAACGTCAGATCGTTACCGTTTGCTGCCGGGCTTTTTTTACCCGCTTGTCGTGACTTTTTCGATTTCGAGGGTCAATAGCCAGCCTCTTGACCCAGGCAGCGGCGCCAGTCGGGCCGCTCAACCAGCCTCGCCGAGCCTTGTTTTTACGGGCCGGCGCGCTGATTTTAAGAATTTCAGGTGGTTTTATGGACAGCATCAACAGCCGCATCGCCGAGGAACTCGGTGTACGCCCACAACAGGTCGAAGCGGCCGTCGCTCTACTGGATGAAGGCTCCACCGTGCCCTTCATCGCCCGTTACCGAAAAGAAGTGACCGGCAGCCTCGACGACACCCAACTGCGTCACCTGGAAGAGCGCCTGCGCTACCTGCGAGAACTCGACGAACGGCGTATCAGCATCCTCGCCAGCATCGAGGAACAGGGCAAGTTGACCCCGCAACTGGAACGCGACATCAAACTCGCGGACACCAAGACCCGCCTCGAAGACCTTTACCTGCCGTACAAACAGAAACGTCGTACAAAGGGCCAGATCGCCCTGGAAGCCGGCCTGGGTGATTTGGCCGATGGCTTGTTCAACGACCCATCGTTGACCCCGGAAACCGAAGCCGCGCGCTTCATCGACGCGGAAAAAGGCGTCGCCGACGTCAAGGCCGCCCTCGAAGGCGCCAAGTACATCCTGATGGAGCGCTTCGCCGAAAACGCCAGCCTCCTGGAAAAACTGCGTACCTACCTCAAGCAGGAAGCCATCCTCAGCGCCCGCGTCATCGCCGGCAAAGAGGAAGAAGGCGCCAAGTTCCGCGACTACTTCGAACACGACGAGCCGCTCAAAAGCATGCCGTCCCACCGCGCCCTGGCGATTTTCCGCGGCCGTAACGAAGGCATTCTCAGCTCCGCGCTGAAAGTCGGTGACGAGCTGCCGGGCACCATGCACCCCTGCGAAGGCATGATCGGTCAACAATTCGGCATCCAGAACCAGAACCGCCCGGCAGACAAGTGGCTCGGCGAAGTGGTGCGCTGGACCTGGAAGGTCAAGCTCTACACTCACCTGGAAACCGACCTGCTGGGCGAGTTGCGCGACGGCGCCGAAACCGAAGCGATCAACGTGTTCGCCCATAACCTGCACGACCTGCTGTTGGCCGCACCGGCTGGCCCGCGTGCCACCCTGGGCCTCGACCCGGGCCTGCGCACCGGTTGCAAGGTCGCGGTGGTCGACGCCACCGGCAAGCTGCTGGACCACGCCACCGTGTACCCACACGTACCGCACAATAAGTGGGACCAGACCCTCGCGATCCTGGCCGCCCTGTGCGCCAAGCACGCGGTGGACCTGATCGCCATCGGCAACGGCACCGCCAGCCGCGAAACCGACAAGCTGGCCGCCGAGCTGATCAAAAAATACCCAGCCATGAAGATGACCAAGGTCATGGTCTCCGAAGCAGGCGCTTCGGTGTACTCGGCTTCGGAGCTGGCCTCCAAGGAATTCCCGGACCTCGACGTGTCGATCCGTGGCGCAGTGTCCATCGCTCGTCGCCTGCAAGACCCGCTGGCCGAACTGGTGAAGATCGACCCTAAATCCATCGGCGTCGGCCAGTACCAGCACGACGTGTCGCAACTGAAGCTGGCACGCGGCCTGGATGCGGTGGTGGAAGACTGCGTAAACGCCGTGGGTGTGGATGTGAACACCGCATCCGTGGCCCTGTTGGCGCGAATCTCCGGCCTCAACGCCACCCTGGCGCAGAACATCGTCAGCCATCGCGACGAAAACGGCGCGTTCAAAACCCGCGCCGCACTGAAGAAGGTCGCACGCCTGGGTGAAAAAACCTTTGAACAGGCTGCTGGTTTCCTACGCGTAATGAACGGCGACAACCCGCTGGACGCCTCTGCGGTTCACCCGGAAGCCTACCCGCTGGTGCAACGCATTGCCGCCGAAACCGACCGCGATATCCGTTCGTTGATTGGTGATGCCGCGTTCCTCAAGCGCCTGGACCCGAAGAAGTACACCGACGAAACCTTCGGTGTGCCGACCATCACCGATATCCTGCAAGAACTGGAGAAACCGGGTCGCGACCCGCGCCCGGAGTTCAAGACCGCCGAGTTCCAGGACGGTGTCGAAGACCTCAAGGACCTGCAACCGGGCATGATCCTCGAAGGCGTGGTGACTAACGTGACCAACTTCGGCGCATTCGTGGACATCGGCGTGCATCAGGACGGTTTGGTACACATCTCCGCGCTTTCGGAGAAGTTCATCAAGGACCCACGTGAGGCGGTCAAAGCCGGTGACGTGGTCAAGGTCAAGGTCATGGAAGTCGACATCCCGCGCAAACGCGTCGGCCTGTCGATGCGCATGAGCGACACCCCCGGCGAAAAAATCGACGGTGCACGTGGTGCTCGCCCCGGTTCGGCGCCGCGCCAGTCGCAGAACAACGCGCCGCGCAAGGAAACCGCGACTGCCGCGCCAAGCAACAACGCCATGGCGTCGCTGTTTGCCAACGCTAAACAGCTGAAGAAGCGTTGATGGAGATTCCGGCCGGTTTGACCCAGAGCGCATTCAGCGAACTGATCGGCTGCCGCCTGCAACGCCTGGAAGAGGGCGTTGCCGAGGTGGCCCTGACCCTGGAGCCGCACCTGCGCAACCGCGCGGGCAAGCTCCATGGCGGGGCGATTTTCAGCCTGGTGGATATAACCATGGGCCTGGCCTGTTCCAGCGCCCATGGTTTCGACCAGCAGAGCGCCACCATCGAATGCAAGATCAACTATATCCGCGCCGTGGAAGACGGTGAGGTGCTGTGCACCAGCCGGGTGATCCACGCCGGTCGCCGCACCCTGGTGGTCGAGGCCGACGTGTACCAAGGCGAAAGACTTGTCGCAAAAGCACAGGGCACGTTCGCTGTCCTATAGCTCCCCACCCCCGATTTGAGTTAATTTCGGCGCTGCGATAACAGCGTCGGAATTTTCTCGCTGCGCTGTAGCCCAATTCATGGAGTGAAGTCGGCAGATTCAGAGCGGGTCAAATCGACTCAAAACCAGGCGATCACGCCAGTTTCAACTTCACCCTTGTAGACCGTCCTGCCCACCCCCATATTGGGGCGACTGACGCGTGAAGGAATCCAACTTGAGCGAACTTCTCAACCGCCGCCTGGCCCTGCTCGGCAAGCGCGAACACCTCTCCCTGCTAGAGCAATGCTTGCATGGCATCGAGCGCGAATGCCTGCGCGTCACCAACGAAGGTCGACTGGCGCAAACGCCGCACCCCGAAGCCCTGGGCGCCGCGCTGACCAATGAACAGATCACCACCGACTACTCGGAATCGCTGCTGGAGTTCATCACCCCTGCCCTGCCGAACCCGGCCGATACTCTGAGCAGCCTGGACAAGATCCATCGCTTTGCCTACACCAAGCTGGGCAGCGAATACCTGTGGAGCCCCTCGATGCCGTGCCCGTTGCCGGCCGAGGAAGATATTCCGATTGCCTACTACGGCACTTCCAACATCGGCCAGCTCAAGTACGTGTACCGCAAGGGCCTGGCCCTGCGTTACGGCAAGACCATGCAGTGCATCGCCGGCATCCACTACAACTTTTCCCTGCCGGAAGCGTTGTGGCCGTTGCTCAAGGAAACAGAGGGGTTTGTCGGCACCGACCGTGACTATCAATCCACGGCCTACATCGCGCTGATCCGTAATTTCCGTCGTTACAGCTGGCTGTTGATGTACCTGTTCGGTGCCTCGCCAGCCCTGGATGCCGGCTTCCTGCGCGGACGCTCGCATCAGCTTGAAGTCCTGGATGCCGACACCCTGTACCTGCCCTACGCCACCAGCCTGCGCATGAGCGACCTGGGTTACCAGAGCAACGCCCAGGCCGGTCTGACGCCGTGCTACAACGACTTGGCCAGCTACACCGACAGCCTGCGCGAAGCGGTGGCAACACCCTACGCGCCCTATGTCGAAGTCGGCACGCACAAGGATGGCGAGTGGGTGCAGCTCAATACCAACATCCTGCAGATCGAAAACGAGTACTACTCCAACATCCGTCCCAAGCGCGTGACCTACACCGGCGAGCGGCCGATCCAGGCGTTGATGGCGCGCGGCATCCAGTACATCGAAGTACGCTGCCTGGACATCAACCCGTTCCTGCCGATGGGTATCGACCTGCCAGAGTCGCGGTTCCTCGACGCATTCCTGCTGTACTGCGCGCTGAACGACAGCCCACTGTTCGCCAACAACGAGTGCGGCAACGCCACCTCCAACTTCCTCAGCGTGGTCAAGGAAGGCCGCCGTCCGGGCCTGCAATTGCAGCGTGACGGCCAGCCGGTGGACATGAAGGAGTGGGCGGCCGAGTTGCTGGAGAAGATTGCCCCGCTGGCCGCCCTGCTCGATCAGAGCCATGGCATCACCGAGCACAGCGAGGCATTGGACGCCCAGTTGGCCAAGGTCAAGGACCCATCCCTGACGCCGTCGGCTCAGGTGTTGGCAGCCATGGCTGAGCGCAAGGAAAGCTTTGCGCAGTTCTCCCTGCATCAAAGCGCAGTCCATGCCGAATACTTCCGCAAAGAACCTTTGGCGCCTGAGGAACAAGCGCACTTTGAAGAACTGGCCCGTGCGTCGCTGGCGCAACAGGCAGAGCTGGAGCAGAACGAAGTAGGCGATTTCGATGTGTTTGTCGGTTCGTACCAGGCAAGCATCCTCGCCATCAGCAACTAACCTAAGGCTCGCTCCCCTGTGGGAGCTGGCTTGTGTGGGAGCTGGCTTGCCTGCGATAGCGGTGGGTCAGCAACCCACCTGTTGACTGATACACCGCTACCC
>NZ_JBWKRA010000026.1:0-88134 GCF_059419065.1 Pseudomonas sp. GW821-FHT07B01
GGCTAAACCGGCATCCCTGCCGGTTTACCCCCCAAATCCCTGTCGAATTCCGGCCAGCGTGGTTTGACGGGGCGCTTCAGATCAAGAGCAAGATCAAGAGCGGCTCGCTTCGCATCGTGGTTACCGTTGAGCTTACAGAGTTATGTAGATGCCTATGCTGCGATAGCGGTGGCTCAGTAAAAGATTCAGTGACTGATACACCGCCATCGTAGGCAAGCCCGCTCCCACATGGGTTTTGTGTTGGCTGGAAGAGGGGGCTACTTGCCGCCTGTAATCTGCTTCACCAACTGCGCATGCCCCTTCACATCATCCGCCCGGGAAATGGCCTGAATCACCAGCAAATGGTTGCCCGAACCACCCAGGAATGTGGAGTTCAAGGTCTTGCCACCACCTTGGGTGGCGCTGCTGTCCACTTGGCGCAGGCCCAGGCCCTTGTAAGTGAGTTTCTTCTCGCCCAGTTTCTTGAAGTCGGGCATGGCGGCGCTCTGGTCTTTGACGAAATCAGCCACGGCGCCGTCGAGGAACTTTGGATCGTTATCCTGGATAGTTGCCCCATCGTTGCGCACGGTTTCGGCGACGATCACCACACTTTTCGTCGTCGAGTTAGCGTACAGGGTGCCTTGGGTGTCAGCGGTGCCGTCTTGCGCCGTGCCGGAGGGCAGGGTGTCGGCGCTGTAGGCTTTGGGCAGTTTGAAAGTGAACTTGCCACCCAAGGTGGAGATGGTCTGTGTGGTGGGCTTGGCAGCAGCGAACACGCTGCCGGCGGTGAGCGCGAGGGCCAGCAGCATTGCGGTCTTGGTGAACGTGGCCATGAAGCACTCCGGGGATGAACGAAATTGCGGCGTATTCTGTCAGAAAATTCGCAATCTCGTTCATCGGCCCCGTCACACTTTGTCGGAAGACGCTTCCTCAAGCCTGTCCATTTCAAACAGGCGCGCCAGTTCTGCACGGGCTTCCTGGGCGGTTTGCATGACCTTGGCCGCGTCGTCGTATACCGCGTGTTGGGCGGCGAGTACCTGCTGGTCGTGGGTCTTGAAGCGGTTGATGCGCGCATCGGCCTGGGCCTGGCTCAAACCGAGGCCGACCAGGGTACGGCGGCTCATTTCCAGGCTGGAGTAGAAGGTTTCGCGCACCGGTGAAGCGTCCAGGTCCACCAGGCGGTGTACGTGCTGGCGGTTACGCGCACGGGCGATGATCTTCATGTGCGGATAGAGGTTGCGCACCAACTCGGCGGTCTTGATGTTGATCTCTGGGTCGTCCATGGCGATCACGAAGAATTCCGCCTGATCGACTTTGGCCGCGTGGAGGATTTCCGGGCGCTGGGGGTCGCCGTAGAACACCGGCATACCGCCGAAACTGCGGGTCAGCTCGATGGTTTCCACCGAGGTGTCGAGGGCGATGAACGAGATGTTCTGCGCGCGCAGGATGCGCGCCACGATCTGGCCCATGCGGCCCATGCCGGCGATGACCACACGGGGCGCATCGCTTTCGATGGCACGGTATTCCTCGGGTACTTCCACCGGCTTGGCCTTGGGCTTGAACAGCTTCGGGCACACCAGCAACAGCAGCGGGGTCACGGCCATGGACAGGGTGATGGTGAGTACCAGCACGTCGTACAGTTGCGGTTCGAACAGGCCCTGGTCGCGGCCGATCTTGAACACCACAAAGGCGAACTCACCCCCCGCCGCCAGCACCACGCCCAGGCGTAAAGCGCTTTCGCGGTTGAGGTCGCCCACCATCCGCCCGACGGCGTACAGCAGCGGCAGCTTCAAGCCGATCAGCAGCAGGGTCAGGCCGATCACCACCAGCGGTGTGCTGAGCAGCAGACTGAGATTGGCGCCCATGCCCACGCTGATGAAAAACAGCCCCAGCAGCAGGCCCTTGAACGGCTCGATCTGGGATTCCAGTTCGTGACGGTATTCCGAATCCGCCAGCAGCAGGCCGGCGAGGAAGGCCCCCAAGGCCATGGACACGCCCACCAACTCCATCAGCCAGGCGGTGCCGATCACCACCAGCAACGCGGTGGCGGTGGACACTTCGCGCAGGCCGGTCTTGGCCACGATGCGAAACACCGGGCGCAACAGGTAGCGCCCGCCGATGATCACCACGGCGATGCTGCCGAGGATCTGCAACACATGTTGCAGGCCTTGGGCCTCGGTGGTCGGATGATCGCTGCCGGCCAGCAACGGCACCATGGCGATCAGCGGGATGGCGGCGATGTCCTGGAACAACAGGATGGCAAAGGCCAGGCGCCCGTGGGGTTGGTTGAGTTCCTTGCGTTCGGCCAGGCTTTGCAGGCCAAACGCCGTGGAGGATAGTGCCAGGCCCAGGCCCAGCACGATGGCGCTGTTCCACGACTGGCCAAACAGCCACAGCGCGACCGCACCCATCACCATGCCGGTGAGCAGCACTTGGGCCAGACCGACACCGAACACCGCCTTGCGCATTACCCATAAACGTTTGGGTGACAATTCCAGGCCGATGATGAACAGCAACAACACCACGCCCAGTTCAGAAAACTGCGCCACGCTTTGCGGGTTGCCGATCAGGCCGAGTACTGACGGGCCGATGATCACACCGGCAAACAGATAGCCCAGCACCGCGCCCAATTGCAGGCGCTTGGCCAGGGGCACGGCCAGCACGGCGGCGAACAGGAACACCACGGCTGCTTGTAACAGATTGCCTTCATGGGGCATCACGAACTCCATCGTTTACGTAGATCAACTCGGGGGAGGGGCAGTGTGGCGAGGGAGCTTGCTCCCGCTGGGCTGCGAAGCGGCCCCAAAAAAATGCGGGCGCTGCGCACCCGAGCGGGAGCAATCTCTGGCCACAAAAATATTCCACAGCAGGGGAAATAGAGCGCTATTAGAGCGCTTTTTCACATTTTGAAACTTGTATTTTTGTCGCGACAGTCAATGGATGTTGGCTCTCATCCCATTCTTACACCGGTTTTACGAAAGTATTAATACCATTTAATTCAATGGCTTTCGCGCAGGTCTACTAACGTTTCGAAAAACTGGATCAGTAGTCACCACGGTCAGGTGTTTCGAATTCGATGCGTGTGGATCGTTGAAGCAAGGCGTGCACGCAGTCACGGATGAAAGGCTTGGACCACAAGGAGTAGAACGTGGATAAAAGACTTGCGACTGCCGCTTTAACTCGTATTTCTGCGCTTTCCCTTGCGATCCGCCTGGGCGTGGCCGGGCTGGTGATGGGGCTGGCGAGCCCGGATGTGTTCGCCGCCTGTAGCCCGGCGAGTCCCAGCGCTGGAGCGACGGTGACCTGTACGGGTGTGCCGACATTGCCGCTGTTTCTCAATACCTTCAGCAGTGCAGTCAACAGCCTGACGGTCAATGTCAACGCGGGGGCGCAGCTCAATGCGACGTTGGGCGGTAAAGCACTGACCCTGACCGGCAACAACACGACGTTGAACAACTCCGGCACCATTGACCCGGCACTTCTCGGATTGGTTTCGGTGCTGAGCGGTGGCGTAGTGATCGGCAACACGGCAGCCAGCGCATTGAACATCACCAACAGCGCGACCGGCATCATGCGCGGTACTGGCGCGTTGCTGGGGCTGAACCTTGCCTCGCTGGACGGCATGGCCCTGAACGCCACCAACGGCGCAGGCGGCACCACCACGATCGTCAACAACGGGGTCATTGGTTCTTCTTCTTTGCTCGGCCTGTCGCTGTTCACTTCCGATACCCCGGTGGTGGCCGTGCAGGGTGGCGGGCAGGTCAATATGACGAATAACGGCACCCTGACCGGGCGCGTGGCGTTCGAGAGCTCCACTACAGGGAACACGTTCCGCAACACCGGCACTATCTCTGGCGGCGTGTCGATGGGGGCCGCCAGTACCAACACCTTTACGGCAGTCACGGGCTCGCAAGTGACCAACGGCGGCGGCCTCGGCTTAAGCCTTGGCGGACTGATCGGCGTGAACCTGACGTTCGCGCCCACCGGCCAGGTGGACGGCGGCGCAGGCGGCAGCAACTCGCTGATCCTTGAAAACACGACGGGCGTCGGTGGTGGCAGTACAGGCACCGGCACGGCTTCAAGCGCCAACTATGTCAACTTCAACAACCTGGCCATCAATAGTGGCACCTGGACGTTGCAGGGGCCGTTGGTCAGCGGCAGCACTACGCTCAATGGCGGTGTGGCGCAATTCAATAACAACGCGACATTTGGCAGCGGTGTGCTCACGTCCAACGGCGGCGCTATCGAGGCCACCGGCAACGGCCTGACACTGGCCAACCTGATGACCCTGGGGACCGGTGGTTTAACGGTACAGGGCGCCTCGACCGGGCTGACCCTGAGCGGTGTGATCTCGGGCGCCGCGGGTGTGAGCAAAGCGGGTACCGGCGAATTGATCCTCAGTGGCACCAACACCTTCCAGGGTGGTACCACCTTGAACGCCGGCACGCTTACATTGGGCAATGCCGCGGCGCTAGGTACCGGTGCCTTGACCGTTGCGGGTGCGAGTACGTTGCAGAGCAATGCAGCCTTGACCACCAGCAATGCAATCGCCTTGAACGCCAATCTGACCGTGGACGGCGTGAACCCGCTGACCCTTGGCGGGGTTGTCAGCGGTGGTTCCGGGTTGATCAAGGAGGGCGTATCGAACTTGGTGCTTACGGGCAACAATAGTTACACCGGCGCCACGGCCCTCAACGCCGGTTCGCTGGTGGTTGGCTCCAATACTGCGCTCGGCGCCAGTGTGTTGAACGCCTCGGCGGGTACCACGCTGGATGCCAGTGCAGCAGTGAGCCTGGGCAATAACCTCAACCTGGGCGGTAACCTGACCCTTGGCGGCAGCAACGCGCTGACCCTTGGCGGTGTGGTGGCGGGCCTTGGTGGGTTGATCAAGAACGGCCCGGCGGATCTGATCCTCAATCAAGCGAACACTTACCTGGGCAACACGGCACTCAACAGCGGCAAGCTGGTGATTGGCGCTACCGGTGCCTTGGGTGCGGGTACGTTGAATGCAGCCGCAGGCACGACCCTGGACGCCAGCACCAGTGCCACGCTGACTAACGCGATCAACCTGGCCGGTAACCTTGGAATCGGTGGCAGCGCCAACCTGACCCTGGGCGGCACGGTCAACGGTGCAGGCAGCCTGACCAAAGACGGCGCGGCCGGCCTGACACTCAGCGGCAACAATAACTTCCTGGGTGGCACCACCCTGAACGCAGGCAGCCTGACCCTCGGCAGCAACACGGCGCTTGGCCTGGGCAACTTGACCGTCGGCGGCGCCGCCACCCTGGACAGCACCTCGGCGGTGGCGTTGGGCAATGGCATTGCCCTCAACGCCGGGCTGACCGTCGGTGGCACCAATGGGCTGACCCTGGGCGGTGTGGTCAGCGGCGCGGGTGCGCTGATCAAGGATGGCCTGGCCAACCTGACCCTTGACGGCACCAACACGTTCACCGGTGGTACCAGCCTCAACGCCGGTACGTTGACCTTGGGCACGGCAGGCGCATTGGGCGCAGGCCCCTTGACGGTCGGCGGTGCGGCAACTCTGGATACCAGCGCGACCTTCACCCTGGGCAACGGGATTGCCTTGAATGGCGACCTGACGCTCGCGGGCAACAATGACCTGAACCTCAGCGGCGTGCTCAGCGGCGCCAGTGCGCTGATCAAAAATGGCTTGGCTGACCTGACCTTGAGCGGCAACAACACGTTTACCGGATCATTGAATATTGTCTCCGGCAGCGTCACCACCGGTAGCGCCGGTGCATTGGGCAACACCTCTGGCGTCAATGTCAGCACCGGCGCCGCACTGAACCTGGGTGTCGATTCCAGCCTGGCCGGCCTCAGCGGTGCAGGTGGTGTGGCAGTCGGCGGCGGTTTGAACCTCACTGTGGGTGGCGTCAGCACCAGCAGTACCTTTGACGGTGATCTCAGCGGCGCGGGCAGCTTGATCAAGGTGGGTACCGGCACGCTCACGCTCAACGGAATCAATGGCATCACCGGTAACACGGCGATCAACGCGGGCACCCTGGATGTCGATGGTTCTCTGGGCAGCGCGTTGGTCAACGTGAACAGCGGCGGCACCCTCACCGGCAGTGGCTCGCTCTTGGGTACGGCGAATATCAATAGCGGCGGGCACCTGGCGCTGGGCAGTGGCACGACCTTGTCGGCTGGCGGCCTGAACATGAGTGCCGGGGCCAGTCTGGATGTGGCGCTTGGCGCACCGTCGCTGACCTCGCTGATGAATGTCGGTGGCAACGTGAATCTGGCCGGCGACCTCAATGTGAGCGATGCCGGTGGCTTTGGCGCCGGCGTGTATCGCTTGATCAACTACACCGGCGGCTTGACCGGCGCATTGAACGTCAACACGGTGCCGCTGGGTTATGGCCTGGGTGATCTGCTGGTACAGACCTCAGTGGGCAGCCAGGTCAACCTGGTGGTAGCGGCGCCGAATATTCGTTTCTGGGACGGCAGCAACACCCTTGCCAACGGCACTGTTGACGGTGGCAGCGGCACCTGGACAGCGGGTGGCACCAACTGGACTTCGGCCGACGGCCTGTCCAACCAGACCTGGGGCGGCGGCTTTGCCGTGTTCCAAGGCGCGGCGGGGACTGTCAGCGTGAATGGCGTGCAAACCATCACCGGTCTGCAATTCGTCACCGATGGCTACAGCCTGGTCAATGGCACCGGTGGGCAGTTGAGCACCGGCAGCGGCAACTTCGCCGTGCGCGTCGACCCACTGGCGACTGCCACCCTCGGCGTCGATATCGCCGGCGCGGGCGTGCTGAACAAACTCGATACCGGCACGCTGGTGCTCAATGGTGCCAACAGTTACACCGGCGGCACCTTGCTCAATGGCGGCACGTTGGTGGTCGGCAGCAACACCGCGCTGGGTACCGGCACGCTGACCGCTGCGGCGGGCACCACCCTGGACAGCAACGCCTCCGTAACCCTTGGCAATGATGCGGTACTCAACGGCAGCCTGACGGTCGGCGGCAGCAACGCATTGGCGCTCAATGGCGCCATCAGCGGCACCGGTGGCCTGGTCAAGAATGGCACGGCAGGCCTGACACTCGGCGGCACCAATACCTTCCTGGGTCCCGTGGCCTTGAACGCAGGCGGGCTGATCCTGGCCAGCAATACGGCGCTGGGCGCGGGCGTGTTGAATGCCGCAGGCGGTACCACCTTGGACGCCAGCACGGCGGTCGCCACCACCAACGCGATCAATCTGGCGGGCAACCTGGGCATCGGCGGCACCGCTGACCTGACCCTCGGCGGCGCAATCAACGGTGCAGGCAGCCTGACCAAGGAGGGCACGGCCAATCTGATCCTCAGCGGCGCCAACGCCTACCTGGGTGGCACCACCCTGAACGCCGGTACGCTGACCTTGGGCAGCGCCACCGCCCTTGGCCTGGGCAACCTCACCGTTGGCGGCACGGCGACCCTGGATAACACGGCAGCGCTGAGTGTGGGCAATGGCGTCGTGCTTGACGCCAACCTCGCCGTCACCGGCAGCAATGACCTGACCCTGGGTGGCCTGGTCACCGGCACGGCTGGCCTGAGCAAAGACGGCGCGGCCAACCTGATCCTCAATGGCGTCAACACCTTCCAGGGCGGCACCACCCTCAACGCCGGCACGCTGACCCTGGGCACGGCAGCGGCCCTGGGTACCGGCGTCTTGAACGTAAACGGCGCGGCCACGTTGGCCAACAGCACGCCGCTGGTATTGGCCAATGCGGTCAACCTCAACGCTGGGCTGACCGTGGGCGCTCTCAACAACAACCTGACCCTGGCCGGCGTGCTGGCCGGCAACGGTAGCCTGGTCAAAACCGGCACGGCTGACTTGAGCCTGACCGGCACTAACACCTTCAACGGCCTGTTCGATGTGCAATCGGGCAGCCTCTCCACGCTGGGCAATGGAGCACTGGGTGTCGGCGCCGGGGTCAACCTGGCGAGCGGTACTTCCTTGAACCTGGGCGGCAGCGCCAGCCTGGGCGCCCTCACGGGTACCGGGCTTGCAACCGTAGGCGCCGGCAGCACGTTGAGCGTCGGCAACAATAACCTCGACAGCACTTTCGACGGGGTCGTGGCAGGCCTCGGCAACCTGGCCAAAGACGGCACGGGCGCCTTGACCCTCGGTGGCCTCAGCGTGGTGACCGGGGACGCCCAGGTCAACGCCGGCAGCTTGCTCGTCAATGGTTCCCTGGCCAGCGCCAATGTGGCGGTGGGCAGTGGCGCCACCCTCGGCGGTACCGGCACCTTGCTGGGTAATGTGAACATCGCCGATGGCGGCCACCTGGCCGTCAACTCCGGCGCGACCCTGACCACCGGTTCGCTGCTGCTCAATGCCAACGCCAACCTGGATGCGGGCCTCGGCGCGCCCGCCACTGGCGGCACGGCGCTGGTTCAGGTCAATGGCAACCTGACCCTGGACGGCACCCTCAACGTCACGGATATCGGCGGCTTCGGTGCGGGTATCTACCGCCTGATCGACTACACCGGTGGGCTGACCAACAACGGCCTGCAACTGGGCAGCCTGCCGGTGAACATCCCGGCCAGCGACCTGGACCTGCAAACTGCGATTGGCAACCAGATCAACCTGCTGGTCAACGGCAGCACCAATGTGCAGTTCTGGGATGGCAGCCAAACCACGGGCAACGGCACCATCGAAGGCGGCAGCGGCACCTGGAGTGCAGGCGGCAACCAATGGACCGGCGTCAACGGCGCATTCAATACAGCCTGGACCCCGAACAGCTTTGCCGTGTTCCAAGGCACGGCGGGCACTGTCACGGTTGACGGCGCGCAAGCCATCACCGGTTTGCAGTTCGTCACCGATGGCTACAACCTGGCCGGCGGGGCAGCGGGCGCCTTGACCCTGTTCAACGGCGTGGGCGGCAACACCGCCGTACGTGTCGATCCCGGCGTCACTGCCACCCTGGGCGTCGCGCTCAACGGCGGCGGCACCCTGGCCAAGCTCGACACCGGCACCCTGGTGCTTAACGGTGCCAACAGCTACACCGGCGGCACCGCCCTGGATGGCGGCACCCTGGTGGTCGGCAATAACAGTGCCCTGGGCAGCGGCGTACTGACCACCGCCAACGGCACCACCCTGGACAGCAACACCGCGGTCAGCCTGGCCAATGCGCTCAACGTCAACGGTAGCCTGACCCTCGGCGGCAGCAATGCCCTGACTCTGGCCGGCACCGTGGCGGGCACGGGCAGCCTGATCAAGAATGGCATCGCCAACCTGACCCTCAGTGGCAACAACACCTATGCTGGCCCAACCGCACTTAACGCAGGCGGCCTGATCCTGGCCTCCAACACGGCCCTGGGCAGTGGCGCCCTGAACGCGGCCGCCGGCACCACCCTCGACAGCAGCACGGCGGTCGCCCTGGCCAATACGGTCAATCTGGCCGGCAACCTGGGCATTCTAGGCACCGCCGACCTGAGCCTGAACGGCCTGGTCAGCGGTACCGGTGGGCTGACCAAAACCGGCGCGGGCGACCTCACGCTCAACGGCGCCAATGCCTACTTGGGCGGCACGCAGTTGAATGCCGGCTCCCTGACCCTGGGCAATGCGTCGGCCCTGGGCAGTGGTGCCTTGGCGGTCAATGGGGCAGCCACCCTGGACACCAACACCGCGTTGGCCCTGGCCAATAACACCAGCCTAAATGCCGCGCTCACCGTCGGCGGCAGCAACGACCTGAGCCTCAACGGCGTGGTGGACGGCAGTGGTTCGTTGAGCAAGGCCGGTGGCGCCAACCTGACCCTGAACGGCGCCAATACCTACAGCGGCGGCACGGCACTCAATGCCGGTACGCTGACCCTCGGCAGCACCACGGCCCTGGGCTCGGGCGCGCTGACCGTCGGCGGTGCGGCGACCCTGGCCAATAGCACGCCGCTGGTGCTGGCCAATGCGGTCAACCTCAATGGCGACCTCAGCGTCGCTGGCAGCAACAACCTGACCCTGGCCGGCGTACTCGCTGGCAATGCAGCGCTGATCAAGAATGGCGCGGCGGACCTGCTGCTGACTGGCAACAACAGCTTCAGCGGCCCACTGACCGTGGCGGCCGGCAGCGTGACCACTGCGGGTAATGGTGCGCTGGGCACCACCTCCGGCGTCACTGTCGGCAGCGGCGCCAGCCTCAACCTGGGTGGCAACGCCAACCTCAACAGCCTGGCCGGCAACGGCGTGGTACAGGTGGCTGGCGGCAACACGCTGGCGGTGGGTGGCAGTAACCTGGATAACAGCTTTGGCGGTGCGCTCAACGGCGCCGGCAACCTGGATAAAAACGGCAGCGGGGTGCTCAACCTGAGCGGCAGCAATGCCATCAGCGGTGCGGCCAACGTCAACGGCGGCACCTTGAATGTCACCGGTTCCCTGGCCAGCGGCACGGTGGCGGTGAACAGCGGCGCAACCCTGGCCGGCAGCGGCTCATTGGCCGGTGCGGTGAGCGTGGCCGACGGTGGGCACATCGGCCTGGCCACCGGCAGCACACTGTCGGTGGGCTCGTTGGTGCTGGGTGGCAACTCGAACCTGGATGTCGGTCTCGGCACTCCGGTGCTGGGTGGCGGCACAGGCCTGCTGAATGTCGGCGGTAATCTGACCCTGGACGGTAACCTCAATGTCACCGATATCGGTGGCTTTGGCAGCGGCGTTTACAACCTTATCAACTACACCGGGGCCTTGACCGATAACGGCCTGGCTCTTGGCACACTGCCAGGCAGCGTGGTGCCGGGCGACCTGCAAGTGCAGACCGCGATCACCAACAAGGTCAACCTGCTGGTGACTGCGCCCAACACCACCGTGCAGTTCTGGGATGGCAACAGCCTGATCGGCAACGGTGCGATTGACGGCGGCAACGGCACCTGGAACGCCGGCAATACCAACTGGACCAATGTCGACGGCACCCTCAACCAAGGCTGGGCCAACAGCTTCGCGGTGTTCCAAGGCGCGGCGGGCAACGTGACGGTGGACGGTACGCAAAACATCACCGGCATGCAGTTCGTCACCGATGGCTACACCCTGGGCTCCGGCACGGCGGGCGTGCTCAACCTGGTCAATGGCGGCACCGGCAACACCGCGGTGCGCGTCGACCCGAACGCCACCGCGACCCTGGGCGTGACCCTCAACGGCGCTGGCACCCTGGCCAAGCTCGACAGTGGCACCCTGGTACTCAACGGCAATAATGGCTATACCGGCGGTACCGCGCTGAATGGCGGCACCCTGGTGGTGGGCAACAACAGTGCCCTCGGCACAGGCGCTCTGACGGCGGCCGGCGGCACCACCCTGGACAGCAACGCGGCGGTCAGCCTGGCCAATGCGGCCGTGCTCAACGGTGCCTTGGCGGTGGCAGGCAGCAACGCGCTGACCCTCAACGGTGGCATCAGCGGCAGCGGCAGCCTGGTGAAAAACGGTGCGGCAGCGCTGACGCTCAATGGCGTCAACAGCTACAGCGGCGGCACTGGCCTGAACGCCGGTCAATTGATCCTTGGCAATAATGCTGCCTTGGGCAGTGGTGCCTTGACGGTCGGCGGCGCGGCGCAACTGGATGGCAGCACCGACCTGCAACTGGCCAATACCCTCAACCTGGGTGGCCCGCTGACCCTGGCCGGCAGCCACGACCTGGCCCTCAACGGCGTGATCAGCGGCAGCGGCAGCCTGGTGAAAAATGGCAGCGGCGCCTTGTTGCTGACAGGTGCCAACACCTACAGCGGCGGTACCACGCTCAACGGCGGCAGCACCACGGGCAATACCACCAGCCTGCAAGGCGCCATCGCCAACAATGCGGCATTGACCTTTGAGCAAGCCACCGACGGCACCTACACCGGCAACCTTACCGGCGCTGGTGTACTGAACAAAACCGGCACCGGAGCATTGCTGCTGACTGGCAACAACATCTTTACCGGTACTACCAACGTCAACACCGGCAGCCTGCTGGTCAACGGCACCTTGAACAGCGCCGCGGTACAAGTCGCCAGCGGCGCGACCCTCGGCGGCAGCGGCACCCTGGGCGGTGCGGTGAACATGGCCGACGGCTCGGTGCTCCAAGCCGGCGCCGCGACGCCGCTGTCGGTGGGTTCGCTGGCCTTGTCATCGGGCACCACCCTGGACTTCGCCCTCGGTGCGCCGGGTGCTTCCAGTACGGCGGTGAACGTGGCGGGCAACCTGACTCTGGACGGCACCCTCAACGTCAGCGATACCGGCGGCTTCGGCGTCGGTGTGTACCAACTGTTCCGCTACGGCGGCAGCTTGACCGATAACGGCCTCACCTTTGGCACCTTGCCTGTGGCACTGGGCAACCTGAGCCTGCAAACGGCGCTGGCCAACCAGCTCAACCTGGTGGTGCAAACCGCGCCAGGGCAGATCCAGTTCTGGAACGGCGGCACCACCAACCCTGATGGCACCATTACAGGTGGCAGTGGCACCTGGGGCCCGGGCACCAACTGGACTGACCCGACCGGCACCCAGGGGCAGGCGTCCACCAACCAGTTCGCGGTATTTGGCGGGCAGGGCGGCACCGTGACCGTGGTTGGCAACCAAGGCTTCACTGGCCTGCAAGTGCTGGACGCCGGCTACGTGCTGACGGCCGGCGAAGGCGGCAGCTTGAGCCCGACCAATGCGGCGGATGGCAGCCTGGCGCCAGTGCGGGTCAATTCCGGCGTGACCGCCCAGATTGATGCTCCGCTGGTGGGAACCGGCGGCATCAACAAGCTGGATGCGGGCACCTTGCTGCTGACTGGCGCCAATACCTACACCGGCGGCACTACCGTCAGTGGCGGTACGCTGGCGGGCACCACCACCAGCCTGCGTGGCAGGATCCTCAACAACGCACGGTTGTTGTTTACCCAGCGCACCAATGGCCAGTTCAGCGGCACCTTGAGCGGCACCGGTGCGCTGATCAAGCAAGGCGCAGGCGCGCTGTTGCTGACCGGCAACCAGCCGTTCAGCGGCACCGTGGCGGTGGAAGAGGGCGTGTTGCAAGTGGGCAACGCGGCCAACCCAGGCGCCGTGCTCGGCGGCCAAGTCACCGTGGCCAACGGTGCGGGGCTGACCGGTAACGGCAGTGTCGGTTCGCTGGTCAACAACGGCTCGGTGACACCCGACGGCGGCAAGCTGACCGTGGCCGGCAACTTCACCAACGCCAGTACCGGTGCGCTGAACCTGGTGATCACCCCATCCACCACCGGCTCCCTGGCCGTGGGCGGCACCGCCAACCTGGGCGGCACCTTGAATGTGGTCAACCTGGCACCCTATGCCGGCGCCACCACCTATACGCTGCTGACCGCGGGCGCAGTCAACGGTACCTTTGCCACCACCAATCTGGAGAACCTGGCGTTCCTCACTTCCGCGTTGAACTACAGCCCAACCCAAGTGGCCCTGGCGGTCAGCCGCAACGACGTCAGTTACGCCAGCGTGGCGGCCACTGGTAACCAGCGCGGCGTGGCGGCGGCGTTGGGCACAGGCACCGGAGTCGGTGGCGCAGCGGTGCAAAACGCACTGCTTAACGGTGATGCAGCGGCGGCACGCGCGGCCTTCGACAGCTTGTCCGGCGAAATCCACGCCAGCACCGCCAGCGCCATGCTTGAAGACTCGCGTTACGTGCGTGATGCGGTCAACGAGCGCCTGCGCCAACCCGGTTGCTACCGCGAGGACGACCCGCGCAATGCCCTGGCACCCAGCGAAAACCACCTGAGCAGCGCCGGTTGCCACGGCGAGATGGTCGGTTGGATGCGCGTGCTCGGCACCTGGGGCCATATGGGCGGTGACAGCAACAGCGCCAAGCTGGACCGCAACCTCAGCGGCTTCCTGCTCGGTACCGACAAGCAAGTGGACGACGCCTGGCGCGTCGGTGTGGCCGCCGGCTACACCCGCAGCGACCTGGACGCCAAGCGCCGCAATTCCAGCGCCGATGTGGACAGCTACCACCTGATGGCCTACACCGCCTACCAGCAGGAAGCCTTCGCCGCACGCATGGGCGTGGCGTACAGCTGGCATGACGTCGAAAGCAAGCGCAACGTGGCCGTCGGTGCCGAGGGCCAACGCCTCAAAGCCGATTACAAGGCACGCAGTGCGCAGGTGTTCGGTGAAGTCGGCTACACCATCCAAACCCCTAGCGTGGCCCTGGAACCGTTCGCCGGCCTGGCCTACGTCAACTACGACAGCGACACCATCAAGGAAAAAGGCGGTTCGGCAGCCCTGCGTGGCGATGCCGACCAGGACATCACCTACTCGACCCTGGGCGTGCGCATTGGCCAGACCATCACCCTGGGCAACGGCTCGAAAATCACCCCACGGGGCAGCATCGGCTGGCGCCATGCCTTCGGTGATACCAAGCCCGACGCCGACCTGAGCTTTATCAATGGCGGTGGCTCGTTCAGCACCCAAGGCGTGCCGATTGCCAAGGACAGCGCAGTGGTGGAAGCGGGGCTGGATTACCAGATCAGCCAGAACGGCAGACTGGGCCTGGGCTATTCGGGCCAACTCTCGCGTAACGACAAGGACCACGCAGTGACCGTGAGTTTCTCCCTCGGTTTTTGATCACGGCCGAGTTTTTTGAACCGCCCGAAAGGGCGGTTTTTTTTGGAAGATTTTTTGAAGAAGTACGTTGGTTCATGAAAGCAGGGCATTTATTGCTCACCGGGCAGCCTGAAGGATGTGAATACAATTTCTTCCGGAACACGGCTGGCGACCAACCGACGCCGGCCTAAAGTTATGCACTTGAGTTTATATTCCTCGGGTGGCATATTTGCATGGTCTGGGACATTGAATACACGGATGAATTCGAAGAGTGGTGGGATGGCTTGGATGCAAAGGAGCAATCGTCGGTGGCTGCCAGTGTTGATTTGCTGGGGCTGTTCGGGCCTGGGCTGCGCTTTCCCCATAGCAGCGATATCAAGGGTGCTCGGCACGGCAACCTGCGAGAGTTGCGGGTACAGCATGCAGGGCGACCTTACAGGGTGTTGTATGCCTTTGATTTTCGGCGCTGTGCAGTGTTGCTGACAGGTGGCGATAAAACCGCACAGCACCGTTGGTACCACGAGTACGTACCCTTGGCAGAGAAGCTGTACGACGTACATTTAGACTCATTGCGTAGAGAGGGCCGTGACCATGGCTAAGAAATTCGCGGAACTGAAAGCTCGCATGACACCTGAGGCGCGCGCCGATGCCGAGCAGATATTTCAGCAACACTTGAAAGAAATGCCGCTGCATGAGTTGCGCAAAGCCCAGCAACTGAGCCAGGCAAGCCTGGCAAAGGCATTGAATATCAACCAGGCAGCGGTTTCGAAGATGGAGCGTCGTACTGATATGTACATCAGCACGTTGCGTGACTACATACGTGCGATGGGGGGCGAGCTGGAAATCATCGCCACTTTTCCGGATGGCCAGGTCAAAATTGACAACTTTGCCTGTTGAAGTAGCTGGGCTCTTCGCCAGATTCAGGCTATTCCCATTGTCCTGAGCGTGGCGAACGTCGGTCAGGATTCACCTTCCTTGTCGGCTCTGTTTGTTACTATCGCCATCCCTTGCCGCCAGGAGTCACCGCCCCATGCAACACCAGTGGGATGAAATGCACCGCACCCGCAAACCCACGTTCGTCTTGTGTGGCGAGCCCCAGGGGGATGTGCTCAATCTCTATGTTCACGGTTATTCGGCATTCTTCAACCGTCAGCAACTGGGCAGTTTCAAGGAGCAACTGGCCGGTATCGAAGGGTCGACCAACCTGATGTTGTTCTGGCCGGCGGGGCATTTTCTGGAAAACCTGTTCGCACCGTTCAAAGACGTGCTCGCCTCGCTGCTCGGCGGTGGCGGCCTGGGCGCGGCGACGGTGGGCGTGGGCAAGGCCATTGCCTATTTTCTCGACCATTACAAAAGTGTCGAGGCACGGGTCGATGAAGTGGCCAAGACGTTATTGCCAGAGCTGGCCGGCTACCTGCACGACCAGTCGCTGCCGGTACGGCGTATCAACCTGATCGGCCACTCCCTGGGCGCGCGTATCCTGGTCAAGAGCTTGCTGGCCAGCCCCGAGATCGCTCGCGAACTGCCACTCGATAACCTGTTGTTGATGGGCGGGGCGATTTGTACATCGAGCCCCTGGGACGATGTGTCGGCGCCGCTCAAGGGGCGGTTGATCAACTGCCACTCCAGCAAGGACTGGGCGCTGGCCATGAAACCCGACACCGAGCGTTGCATTGGCCGCTATGCGATTGACGTAACGCCCGCGCTCAAGTCCAAGGTCACCAATGTGCACCTGGCCAGCTTCGATCATGCCGCCTATTGGCCGCAGTTGAAGACGGTGGTGCAGTACACCGATTTGCTGCAGGAGCGGCGCGGCATGATCCTTGTGGACTCACGCAGCAGTGAAGTGCGTTTTGCCGAAGCGGACGTGGACCTGTACCCGGCATTGGTGCAAGCGCGGCCGGAGGAACTGAAGTTTCTTGCTGAACTGATGGCGCAAAAGCGCAGTGCCGCGATTGATGCCAGTGTGCGCGAGCCGTTGAAACTGGCCATTGAATTGCAGCGCATGGGCGGTGATAGCTTTATGAACCTGGCCCGTGGCCATGGCGTGGGCTATCGCCAGATTGCCGACGATGTGGCGCAACGCCTGGGCATCAAGTTCGACCAACCACTTGAGCACGTGGCGCTGGCAGAGATCGAAGGGCAGGTCGCAGAAACACTGATCGAGCAGTACAAGGACAAACTCAGTCGCGCTGATCGCCAGGCGTTCGAGTCCGAGCTCAAGGCGGCTGCACAAAAAGAGCAGGGGCTGTTCAACCGTTTCAATCTGGGGCGTTCGGCCACCACCGCCTTGAGCGGCACGGCGTTGGCCGGGCTGACCGGGTTTATCCTGCGGCGCGGTGCGGCTACGGCGATTCCGGTGGTGGGCCAGGCGCTGGCTGCGGCGATGTTGCTGTTCAGCGGGGTGCGAGCGTTTTCCGGCCCGGCGTATTCGATCACCACCTTGGCGGTACTGGTGATCGGCGTGATTCGTCAACGCATGGAGCGCGAGGCGCTCAACCAGGAACTGGAGCTGGTGGTGCAAGTGGTGGAAGCGTTTGACCTGCCGCGAGACACGGTGATGCGCACGGTCGCGTCCGACTGATAAGCTGCTGCCCAAGTCTTGTGTATTTGCCTGGAATACCGCGTGAAATTCAGCCTGCCGAAAATCGCCACCGCCCCGTTCTGCCCGCCGGAAGTGGCCGGCTCTGTCGCTGTTGATCCCAAGGCCTCGTTTTTTAAACGGGTGCTGATGTTCGCTGGCCCCGGCCTGTTGATCTCCATCGGCTATATGGACCCCGGCAACTGGGCAACGGCCATTGAAGCCGGTTCACGCTACGGCTACAGCCTGTTGTTTGTGGTGCTGCTGGCCAGCCTGGCGGGGATGGCGGTGCAGTGCCTGTGTTCACGGCTGGGTATCGCCACTGGCAAGGACCTGGCGCAACTGTGCCGTGAGCGCTACAGCCAGCGCTCTGCTCGTACCCAGTGGGTGTTGGCGGAAATCTCCATCATCGCCACAGACCTTGCCGAAGTGCTCGGCTGCGCCCTGGCGTTTCACCTGTTGCTGGGCGTGTCGCTGACCACCGGCATTGTCATCACTGCTTTCGATACGCTGTTGATCCTGGCTCTGCAAAATCGTGGTTTTCGCCGCCTTGAAGCGATCATGCTGGCGCTGGTCGCCACCATCGGCGTGTGCTTTTTCATCGAACTGGTGCTGATCAAACCTTACTGGCCCGACGTGCTCAGCGGGTTCACCCCGTCACTGTCGGCTATCAGCGATGCGGCGCCGTTGTACCTGGCCATCGGTATCCTCGGCGCCACGGTCATGCCCCATAACCTCTACCTGCACACCTCCATCGTGCAGACCCGTCTGATCGGCAAGGACCTGGCGAGCAAACAGGACGCGGTCAAGCTGGCGCGTATCGACACCATCGGCTCCCTGGCCTTGGCGCTGTTGGTCAACGCCGCCATCCTGGTGCTGGCGGCTGCAGCCTTCTACAAGACCGGCCATACCGATGTGGTGGAGATCCAGGACGCCTATCACCTGCTCGACCCCTTGGTCGGCGGTGCTTTCGCCAGCATCTTGTTCGGTATCGCCTTGCTGGCTTCGGGCCAGAGTTCGACCTTTACCGGCACCATTGCCGGCCAAGTGATCATGGAGGGTTACCTCAACCTACGTATACCTTGCTGGCAGCGCCGCCTGATTACCCGTGGGCTGGCGTTGATCCCGGCGTTTCTGGGCGTATGGCTGATGGGTGATGATGCCATCGGCAAGCTGCTGATTCTCAGCCAGGTGGTCCTGAGCCTGCAATTGCCCTTTGCGTTGTACCCGTTGATCCGCATGACCGGCGACAAGCAATTGATGGGGCCCTTCGTCAACCGGTTGCCCACGCGGCTGCTGGCGTGGTTTTTGTTCGCGGTGATCAGTGGGGCGAATGCATGGTTGATTGGGCAGTGGGTGTTCTGAGCTAGGATTGAGTCATGTGCTCGTTTTCTCAAACTCCCGAAGCAGGCTGTCAGGAAACGGTGCATCAAAGTCATCAGGAATAATCAGTTTCCCTTTCATCGCTCCTATCCGGCGTTGAGGGGCCTTTCGCACAGCCAAAAGCTGGACAAATGCCACTCCATTTCTGGTGATAGTTATGACCTGGCCAGTGTTGGCCTGATGAGCCAATTTCAAAAAATCAGCTTTTGCTTGGTTGAGTGAGACAGTCAGTGTCGAACACGTAGCGTTCATGGCGGTATCTCGGCAGTGGACGTTGCCAAAGTCTGCCCCAGCGCACCGTCCTCAGAAATACTGGCCCAAAAAATCAGAACGGGCCTACGTTTTCTACTAGGAATCTTCCTTCACTAACGCCGTTCAGCAGCGGCAACATCACTCACCGATCCCAATACGGCACCGTCCCAAAACACTCCACGAAATAGTCGATCACCGTGCGCACCTTCAACGACAGTCTGCGGCTGCCTGGCCACAACGCAGCGATCTGTTGGGGCTCCAGGGTTGTCGCGACCTCGTACTCACTCAGCACCGCCTGCAAGGTACCGGCGCGCAGGCTTTCGCCAATCAGCCAGGACGGAAACACCACCAGGCCCAGGCCCTGTTCGGCGGCGTGGGTGAGGGTGTCGGCGTGGTTGCCGGTGATGGGGCCGCTGACGCTGTAGGCAGTCCAGTTGCCTTGGCCGCGGCGGAAGAACCAGCGCTGCTGACCGGTGATGCCTTTGTAGGCCAGGCAGTGGTGGTGGGCCAGTTCGTCAGGGTGGCGCGGCGTGCCATGTTGGGCCAAGTAATCAGGGCTGGCCGCGATGCGAAAGCGTTGCGGCGCGAAGATGCGCGCCTGCATGCCCGAGTCATTGAGCACGCCGATACGAAACAGCAGGTCGGTGCCATCTTGCAGCGGGTCGACGAAGGTGTCGGTTTGCTGGATATCCAGCTGCAACTTCGGATAGCGCCGGCACAGCGCTCCCAGCCAGGGTGAAAGGTGGCGCTGGCCGAACACCATTGGCGCGTTGATGCGCACCAGGCCGCTGGGTTCGCTGTCTTGCTCCTGCAGGGCTTGGTTCGCCGTCTCCAACTGCTCGAGTAGCAAGCGTGCGTGGCGGCCCAGCAGGCGACCGGCTTCGGTGGGGCTGACGGCACGCGTATGGCGGTAGAGCAATTGCTGGCCGACGGCCTGTTCCATCAGTTGAATCTGCCGCGAAATGGAGGAGGGCGCCAGGCTTTCGCGGCGGGCCACTTCGGAAAAGCTGCCCTGGTCCAGCACGGCCACAAACAGGCGTAGCGCCTTGAAACTCAGTTCATTCAAGCCCTGCATCATCTCTCCAGGCTGTGCGTTTTACGCAAAGGTGTTGTCAACATACTCCCATTTATCGCACAGCACGGCCACCGGATAATGCGCGCCATGTTTTTCCATTCTTGATACACAGGTGATGTATGCAGGCACGTTCCACCGAAGGCTTGGCGCAGGCCAGGCCGAGCAATAACCTTCTACGGCTGCTGCTGTTGCCGTTGGTGATTCTGGCGGGCATGGGCCTGTCGGTGGAGGCCGGATTGCTCGGGCCATTGGGCGCGCAGGTCGGGCATTTGTGGGCGACGTTGAGCATCTTTGGTGTTGGCACGGCGATTCTGTTTTTACTGCTGCTGTTCAGCGGCCCGCAAAAGGGTCCAGCATTCACGCAGCTGCCGCGCTGGCAGCTGATCGGCGGGTTTCTGGGGCCGATGTACGTGGTGGTGTTGACCCTGGCCACACCCCACATCGGCATCGCGATGACCATGATCGCGATCCTCTCCGGCCAGGTGGGCAAGAGTGTGTTGATCGACCACTTCGGCTGGTTCGGCACGGCGCGCAAACGGGTCAATGGCGACCGCTGGATCGCGTTGGCGTTGATTGTGGCGGCACTGGTTCTGATTGCACGAGGCTAAGGCGATGAATCTGTTTATGTTGTTGGTGATGGTGATTGCAGCGGGGGCGGTGCTGAGTGTGCAGGCCGCTATCAATGGGCGTCTGGGCCAGACGGTGGGGGTATTGCGCAGCAGTCTGTTGACTTTCGCGGTGGGCGCGCTGACCACGGCGTTGTTGATATTTTTCTTCGAGCCGGCCCAGGCCGTCAGCCTGCTGGAGGTGCCAAAGTGGCAATTGACCGGTGCCCTGTTTGGCGTGGTGTACATGATGGTGATGGTCGGCGCGGTGCCGGTGGTCGGTACGGCCGTCGCCACGGTGGCGGTGATTGTCGGGCAACTGGGCATGGGCATGTTGATCGACAACTTTGGCTGGCTGGGCAACCCGGCGATCGAGCTGTCGGGCAGTCGTATCCTCGCGATGCTGTTGCTCGCCCTGGCGTTGGTGTTCATGTACCGCAGTAATAGCCGCCGGGCCGACTGACGGCGCTGAACCATGCTTGCTTGCCCAGGGTCACTGCTTAAGGTGCGGCGCTCGCCGCATCGGACGACCATGAACAAGGAGTCTGACCATGCCAGATCAAACCTGTGCTTGCCCTCACTGCAAATGTGTACTGGGCGCTGACGCAATAATGAAAGACGGCAAGGGCTATTGCTGCCAGGGCTGTGCCGAGCACCATGCTCACGGTGAACCCTGCGCGGCGGCGACGGGATGCGAATGCGCCAAGTCGGCCCACGGTTGACAGGATTGACCTGCAGGCCCGGGCACCCGGTGCCTGCAGGATGAGTAAAAATAGTTCGCTTGCCGGCGACCAGTCTTTACCATGGTCGCCCGTCCTTGTTTGATGTGTACCGCCATGGCCCTGGCCGCGCCCCCCGACCTCAGTGATCACGCCGTTCCCGTGCAGCCGTTGGCGCGTACCTACCCGCGTGGGTTGTACGTAGAACCGCACAGCCACGATTGGGGCCAGTTGCTCTACGCCATGAGCGGTGTGATGTGGGTCGAGACGCCCCGCGAAGCCCTGGTAGTGCCGCCCCAGCGTGCGGTGTGGTTGCCGCCGGGGGTGGAGCACGGGATCCGTGTGGTCTCCGATTTGCAGATGCGCAATATCTACCTGCGCCCGGCGTTGGCGGCGACGCTGGACAGCCAGGTGCAGGTGATCGAAGTGGGCCGCTTGTTGCGGGAGTTGATCGTGACCTTGGTCGAGCAGGGTGATCACGGTGATGCGGTTTACTATGACGCTGTGGTGGGCCTGGCCCTGTTGGAGTTGCAACGCGCACGGCGCTCGCCTATTCGCATCGCCATGCCGGTAGCGGCGGATCGTCGGCTGATCAATGCGTGCCAGGCGGTCATGGCGTCGCCCTCCCTGGACATCCCGTTCGAGCAGCACGCCGAGGCCGCGGGCGCCAGCGTGCGCACCCTGGCGCGGTTGTTCCAGCAGCATCTGGGCATGGGGTTTGCCCAGTGGCGCCGTCAGGTGCAGTTGGCCACGGCGGCGGCGGAGTTGATCCAGGGCCAGTCGGTGAGCGGCATAGCGCGCACCCTGGGTTACTCGCCCAGCAGCTTCAGCGACATGTTCCGACGCGAACTGGGCGTGTCGCCGTCGCAGTACCGGAGTTGGCCGAAATCCTGAAGCACTTGACCGATACCCACGGCAGGCGCGCCTTAGACTGAGCCCATCAATCAACCGGGCGCAGCCTTCATGAGCTATTTGATTTCCTTGGCCATCGGCCTGTTTGTCGGCGTGATCTACGGCGCGCTGGACTTCCGCTCGCCTGCACCGCCCGCTATCGCACTGGTCGGCCTGATGGGCATGCTGCTCGGCGAAAAGCTCTGGCCCATGGCGCGGCAGTTGGTCAGTGGTTGGTTGTCCTGATCCCTTTTCCTTTCCACGGATGCCCTCTATGAACGCACTGCAATTTACCGCCACCGGCGACCTCGCCCACCTGCGCCTGGTGGAGGTGCCCATGCCGGTACCGTCTGCCGACGAAGTGCTGGTCAAGGTCAACGCGGCGGGCCTGAACCCCAGCGACGTCAAAAACGTGCTTGGCCGTTTCCCCTACACCACGCTGCCACGCATCCCTGGGCGTGACTTCGCAGGCGTGGTGGTGGAAGGCCCGCAGGCATTGCTCGGCCAGGAGGTTTGGGGCACCGGTCGCGACCTGGGGTTTTTCGCTGACGGTTCCCATGCCCAATACCTGCGCGTGTCAGCCAAGGGCGTAGCGCACAAACCCATGCACTTGAGCTTTGCCCAGGCGGCCAGCCTCGGTGTGCCCTATACCACCGCCTGGGATGCCCTGGAGCGCAGCGGCGTTGGCAAGGGCACGCGCTTGCTGGTGATCGGCGCCAACGGCGCGGTCGGCAGTGCGGCGTTGGCGCTGGCGAAGATACGCGGTGCGCAGGTATTGGCGGCCGTGCGCAAGGCCGATCAGCTCGAGATGTTGCAGGCCCAAGGGCTGGAGGCGATTGCCTTGGGCAAGCCGGAGGAATTGGGCGCGCAAGTGCAGGCCGTGTTCAAGGGCGGCGCCGACGTGATCTTTGACACTACCGGTTTCTGGCTGCCTGCCGCGGTGGCGGGGCTGGCACCGTTCGGCCGCATCGCTATCATCGCCGCCCCGGTTGACGGCCACGTGCAGTTACCGGCCCTGGCGCTGTACCGTAAGGGCGGGTCGTTGGTGGGGATCAACTCTTTGCTCTATAGCTGCGAACAATGCGCGGTGATGCTGGAGGCGTTTGGGCGCTTCTTTGATGAAGGCCTGTTGCCGCTGCCTACGGGGTTGCGTGAAGTGGCGTTGGTGGAGGGTGTTCAGTGCTATGCAGAAGTGAACAACGGCAGCCCAGACAAAATCATCTTCCTGCCGTGATGGATAGAAATGTGGGAGCGGGCTTGCTGTGGCGAGGAAGCTTGCTCCCGCTCGACAGCGCAGCTGGAGCCGGCTTTTTTGGGGGCGCTACGCACCCCAGCGCAAGCAAGCTTGCTCGCCACAGCAAGCCCGCTCCCACAGTGTTGATCTTTATTCGGTTTCGGGAACGCCTTTTTCCCACGCCGACCAGTTCTTCACAATCGCTTGGACCAACGGGTTGCCCGTGCGGTACAGGTTTTCCAGCGCCGGTACAAACCCACCCTGGTCCGCATACTTGAGCAGGTTGTCCACTTCGCTGTAGCCAGGGTAAGGCCGGTCAAAGTCGGAACCTGCGCGCACCACGGCCAGACGCTGGATATCCACCAAGCCTTCGCGGCTGGCGCGCAGCAGCGCTTCGTAGGTGGAGTTGTCTTCCTGTTGGGTGGTGCAGTATTCGCCTTTGTTGTCGGTGAGCAACTTGGTCCAGACTTCGGCACGTTCGCTCAACCGGGTACCGGAAAACCAGGTGTTGCCCGCCAGGGTGTCGCAGCGGGTGACTTGCGGCGGCTGGTTGGCCGGGGCGGCGGGGTAGTGTTTGCGCCAGGCGGCGGACTCTGTGCTTTCTGTCAGCTCCACCTTGTGCGACAAGGCAAACGCCTTGGCTTGCAGCTTTTGGTTGAGCTCAAACACTTCGGTCTTGTAGTCCAGCGGTGGTTTTTCGTTGGGCCCCTTGGTGTTGATCCCGATATAGCCCGTCGGCCAGTCCTTGGGTGCATCCCGTGAATCCAACTCCCACTGCGTGCCGAACTCCACCAGGTAATGGGCCCAGGCGGCGGTGCCGATGGTGCCGTGCTTGGGGCTGATACCGGCGATTCCGGCGATCAGGAAGTAACTCTGGCGCAGGTCGAACTTAGGCGACAAGGCCAGGGCCAGGGTAGACGCGGCAGCGTTGGTCTGGCCCATGCCGGTCACCAGCAGGCACACGTCTTGGGTGTTGCAGCGAATCACGGGATATTCGGCGGACAAGCCCGGAACGCGTACCTCTTGTTTAAGCTCGAGGCGGTCGATCCAGGTTTGCGCCTCGGGGGCGAACATGGTGATCAGCATCACCTTGGGCTTGATCGGTGGCGGGTTATCCGCCAGCACCACGTGAGGCAATAGGGCCAGGCCGACGGCCAGCGAGACACGGGTCAATGCGTTCATCTACAGCTCCTTGATCAGAATTGATAGCCCACGCCGGCGTAGTAACCCCAGCCGTCTGAGCGTGCGCGGAAGTTGCCTTCGCCGAAATTCAACTCGCTGCCGTCCTCCCAATTGCCGCCGTTGTGAAAGTAACGGCCGACCAGGGTAAAGCGCAGGTGGGTAAACGAGTACAGCAATACGTTGGTGGCCACCAGGGAGTTGGCGGTGCGCGCCGGGTTGTCCTTGTGCAGGTCCGAGCCGAAATCGTAGTTGGTGAAACCGATGTAGGTCAGCGAGGCGCCGTTGTCGAACTTGCCGATGGGCACGATGTACTTCATCTGCGCTCGGTAACCGTCCCAGGAATACTCATTACTGGCGCCGTAGTTTTCCCACTGGTAGCGCCCGTAGAAATTGGCCGACAGGTTGACCCGCGAGTGGGTGTCGATATCGGTGCCCAGGCCGCTGTACAGGGTGTTGGCGCGGTTTTCCTTGTGGCTGCCGTGGTCGTAGATCCAGTCAAAGGCCACATACCATTCCTTGAATGGGCCAATTGCCAGGCTGCGTCCTGCGAGGTAGTCGATGGAGATCCGCGGTTCATGCTCCATGAATACTGGCGAGCCATGGTCCCACACACCTTTGTCATTGCTGTTACCGATGGTGAGGATCTTCGGTACATCGATATAGCCGTACAACTCAAAGGGGCCCTTGCGCCCGAAGTACTCGTATTCCAGGTAGACGTCATCTTGAGGCTTGGGGCCGAAACTGATGTCTTTGCTGCCAATCAGCGTGAGGTCCTGGTTAAACCACTCGGACAGATACACGCCTTTTTTCGCCGGGGGGTTGGCTTCAGGGCTGAGGGTTTCGCCCTGTGCTGAGTCATCCACGGGCTTTTCCTGCGCCAAAATGGGTGCACTGAGTACTCCCGTAACGGCGGTCAGTAGCAACGAAACGCCAAGACCAGCACGAGGCTTTGAGGTGGGGTGCATTGAAAGTCCTTATTCTTACGCGGTTTAAACCCGATTCGACGGGGAGGAGTGAACTTGGCGGTCAAGTTCGTTCCGCAAACGTTTGCACAGGTTGTACCAACTTGGGTCAATGGCTTGAACTGTTTAGAAAAAAGAGCAATTAGCCGACGCTTTGGTCAGGAAAACACTGGGATTGATGTCATCCCGCAGAGGCGATGGGGCTGAACATCGGCAATCCGGCCTGTCGCCGGTACTCACTCGGCGTCTGGTGCATTTCGATACGAAAGTGGCGATTGAAATTCGACAGGTTGGCGTAGCCCACCTCAAAGCAGATGTCCGCCACTGACATCTGGCTGTGCAACAGCAAGCGGCAGGCACGCTGCACGCGGAACTTGCGCATCAGGTCGATAAAGCCGTGGCCGGTGTTGCGTTTGAAAAACCGCGAAAAGCCAGGTTCGCTCATGTCCAGCTGCCGGGCGATGTCCGACAGGCGTACATCGCCGGTCAGTTCCCGCATCAGGTAGTCAAGCGCCTTGTTGATACGTTCGGCGCTGCGCGCATCCAGGGTCGGTGCGTAGCACGGGCTGGCCAGGGTCTTGGCCTGTGAGGGCGGGGCGTTCTTCAGCGTATCGAGCAGTTGCAGGAACAGGGTCAGGCGTTGCAGGCCATGGGCGTTGCCGATGGCCTCCATCAGCCTGGCGGCGTTCGTGGCGGTTGCGCCGGTGAATTCGAGGCCCCGTCGCGCCCGTGCAAACAATGACTGTAAATCACCGAGCTCAGGCAGGGTGGTGCGCAGAGCGAGCAGGGCGGCGCCGTCGAATTGCAGCACCACATCACGCCCGTGCAGGTATTCGCCGGGGGCCAGGTCGCCGATCCAGTCGTGAGGCAGGTCAGGGCCGATCAGTGCGACATGCCCTGCGCTGAACGCACCGATATAGTCGCCCGCCACCAGCTTGCCGCTGCCTTGGCGGATCAGGTGGATTTCGAATTCAGGGTGGTGGTTCCAGCGTGCCAGTTCATAGGGATAGTCATGTTCGAACCAGCGAAAACCATGTTCCGGTTCGGTCAGGATCACCTCAAGCTCGGCAGGGCGATGCTCGAACAGGGTGGCGGGGCTGACGGGCATGATGCTGCCTCTTGTGGTGGTGCAATTTTCCCAAAATACCCGCACTGGCAATCGCTGCGCTAGCCCTGGTTTCGCCTGAGGCTGATACTTTTTTGATCCTGTGCCTCAGGTTAAAAAAGTATCAGCCGCGCATTCGCCAGCCGTTTGTGAGGCAGCAGGCCAAGCTGCTGTAATCGAGGCTCAACAACAAAGGTCGGCAAGCTGTTCTCGGCGGTGTTCACCGGCTACCGGCAATAACCTTCACAGGACCCCCCATGAAACGACTCGAAAGTAAAAGCGCGCTGATCACCGGATCGGCGCGAGGCATTGGCCGTGCGTTCGCCCAAGCCTACATCGCTGAAGGCGCCACCGTGGCCATCGCCGACATCAACCTGCAACAGGCCCAGGCCACCGCCGCCGAACTGGGGCCCCAGGCTTACGCCGTGGCGATGGACGTCACCGACCAGGCCTCCATCGACGCGGCGATCGCCACAGTGGTGAGCCACGCTGGCAAGCTCGATATCCTGATCAACAACGCCGCCTTGTTCGACCTGGCCCCCATCATCGACATCACCCGCGACAGCTTTGAACGGCTGTTCTCGATCAACGTCGCCGGCACGCTGTTCACTCTGCAGGCCGCAGCCCGACAGATGATCAGCCAAGGGCATGGCGGCAAGATCATCAACATGGCGAGCCAGGCCGGGCGGCGAGGCGAGCCGTTGGTGGCGGTTTATTGTGCGAGCAAGGCGGCGGTGATCAGCCTGACGCAATCGGCGGGGTTGAACCTGATCAAGCAGGGCATCAATGTCAATGCCATCGCCCCCGGTGTGGTGGACGGTGAGCATTGGGATGGGGTGGATGCGCTGTTCGCCAGGCATGAAGGGCTGTCGCCTGGCGAGAAGAAAAAACGCGTAGGGGATGAGGTGCCGTTTGGGCGGATGGGCACGGCTGAAGACCTGACTGGTATGGCGATCTTCCTGGCGTCGGCGGACGCCGACTATGTGGTGGCCCAGACCTATAACGTTGATGGCGGCAATTGGATGAACTAGCGGTTGACGCTGATCCAACTGTGGGAGCTGGCTTGCCTGCGATAGCGTTGGTGGATTCACTCGCCTCATCGCAGGCAAGCCAGCTCCCACCTTTGAACTTCAGCGTTCTTGAGAATAGGGTAAGTCAGCAACGCATCGATCCCCGCAGTAAACTGTTCCATACTTCAAGATTTCTACGCTCGCCCGGAGGCGGTCGTACGTGCAGACCACCCGAGAACGACCATGAGCCTTTCGAAAGCTGCCATCGCTTCATTCGACGTCGACGCCCAGAAGAGCTTCACGCCTTTGTGTCCCAACGAGTTGCCAGTGGCCGGTGGCGACGGCATTGGTGCCGAACTCAATTACATGGCCAGTCTCGCCGGCCACCGCATCGGCAGCAAGGACGCCCACACCCCCCACGCACCCTGGGTGGTCGGGCAGCACAGCGAGATGCTGCAACCCACCGGCCTGGCCCATGCCGATGTGACCTGGGTCAGCCACTGCGTGCCCGGCACCGAAGGGTTCACCCTGCTCGATGAGTTGCCCACGCCCTATGACTACGACTACTTCATCTGGAAAGGGGTCGAGCCCGACCTGCACCCCTACGGCGCCTGTTACCACGACCTGCACGACAAACTGTCCACCGGCGTCATCGAGTACCTCAAGGCCCACTGCGTGGCACGCGTGATCGTCGGCGGCCTGGCGCTGGACTATTGCGTCAAGACTACCGCGTTGCAATTGCTAAAGGCCGGCTTGCAAGTGATCCTGCATTTGCCGGCGTGCCGAGGCATCAGCGAGGAGGGCGGTGTACGGGCTGTCGACGAATTGCTCAAGGCCGGTGCACACGTCAGTCGCACCGGCGAAGAACTGGCCCTGATTGCGCAGGGCTGAGCCTCAACGCTCAATCGACCGACTCCACCGCGCATTCCACTGCGGCCGTGCCTGGTTGACCTGGTCCCAATCAATCGAAATGGCGGTTTGCAGATAACTCTGCATGGCCTCCACCCGCGCGCGGGTTTTGTCGGTGGTGGGTGTGGTCGGGTTCGACGGGATCTGGTCACCTTCTTCCAACGCCGGCGCCTGGGCCTCGGCGGTCAGCAAGAACGCTGCGAGCTTCTGCGCCAGTTCCGGCTGGTCATTGCGGGCGATCACGCATTCGGCCACGTTGAGCACCACGGCACCTTCTTTGGGCTGCGCGTACTCCATCGGTATGCCGAGCAGCTTTTGCGTGGCGACTTGGGTCGGGGTCAGGGGGAAGATCGCGGCCTCGTCGGTTTGCACCATCTCGGAGATCTTCGCGGAGCTGGCGATGTATTCCAGCACGTTGGGGCCCACGGTCGTAGGCCAGGCCTTGAAACCCGGTTCCACATTGGTTTCATCGCCACCCTGGATGCGGTTGAACATCAAGAAGCCATGCAGGCCGAAGGTGGAGGAGGCCAGGGACTGGAACACCACTTTGTCCTTGAAGCGCGGGTCGGCCAGGTCCATCCATGAGGTGGGCGCGCCCCAGCCTTTGTCCTTGAACATCTTGGCGTTGTAGCCAAGGCCGGTGACGCCCAGGGTCACGGCCACGGCTTCGTCCTTGATTCGGGCCTTGGCCGGGATCTGTTCCAGTGGCGGGCTCGGCGCGAGCTTGTCGCACAGGCCCATGGAGATGGCGCGGTACATGATGCCGTCGTCGAGGAACATCACATGCATCTGCGGGTTGGCCTGGTTGGCCTGGACCTTGGCAAGAATGTCCGATGAGGTGCCGGGTACGATCACGACCTTGGCGTTATTGGCCTTTTCGAAGGCGGGCAGCACCTTGTCGGCGTACACCCGTTCCATGGTACCGCCGTTCATCCCCAGGTACAGCGTGGTGGCGGCATGGGCCGTGCCGGTGAGCAAGGCGAGGGACAAGCAGGACAACGCGAGACGTGATTGCATGGGTTTTTTCCTCTCAGGCTTGGAAACGACGGATGGAAAACGCTTCGATGGGTTGGCGGCTGGCGCCTTCGCAGACGATCTCTGCCAGGGCTTCACCAACCGCGGGGCCGAGCTGGAACCCGGCGCCGGCAAAGCCGAAGCCGTGGAGCAGGCCGGGTTGGGTACTGCTGGGGCCGATCACCGGTTCGTTGTCCGGCAGGTAACCTTCGGTGCCGCTCCAGGTGCGAATGGCCTGGGCTCCCTGGAGAAACGGGTAGAGTTCGCCGGCATTGCGCAGGATCTCCAGCACCGCCGCCTGCCCCGGCCGGGCTTGCTGTGGGCCGAGGGCAAAGCCGCGCCCGCCGCCGAGGATGCAATTGCCACGGGCGACTTGCCTGGCATAGATGCCGCCGCCCTCGACGCCGGTGCTGACGGTCATCACTCCCCGCAGCGGCTCGGTGACCAGCATTGCCGGGTGCGCCGAGATAATCGGCACCGGCTCGCCCAATTGCGCGGCGACCTTGCCAGCCCAGGCGCCGGCGCAGTTGAGCAGCCAGGGCGCTTGCAAGTGCAGGCCGTTGGCGCAGTGCACCTGGAACAGTCGGCTGTCGTGCGCGATGCGGATCACCTCGGCTTGCTCGTACACCGCAGCGCCATGGCGTTGGGCGGCACGGGCAAAGGCTGGGGACACCAGTCGCGGGTTGGCATGCCCATCATCCGGGCACAACGAGGCGCCCACTGCCACGTCGCCCACCCAGGGAAAACGCTTGCGCAACTCGCTGCGGTCCAACAGCTGCAAGCCCAGGCCAAAGCCACGGGTCTGATCGGCGTAAGCTTGCAGTGCGGCAAAATCCCCGGGGCTGCGCGCCAGCTTCAAATGCCCGCAGCGCACGTATTCACCCTCAATACCAATCAACCCAGGCAGGTCGGCCCACAGTTGGTGAGCGCGCTGGGACAACGGTAACTGATGCAAGGGCCGCCCCTGGCGCCGCACGCCGCCGTAATTGACGCCGCTTGAGTGCGAGCCACAAAAATCCCGTTCGACCAGTGCCACCCGCTGGCCTTTTTGCGCGAGCACCAAGGCCGCCGAAGCCCCGACGATGCCACCCCCCAAGACGATGACGTCGATCATGGCTGCACCTGCACGCCAAACGGCAGCGGCTTGATCGGCGCCTGGCCACGCAAACGCCCGATCTGTGGGAGGTCGCGGCCGCTGCGCTCTGCTACGATTTCCGCCGCCGCCAACCCGCACATCCGCCCTTGGCAGCGGCCCATGCCGACGCGGCAATGGGCTTTGACCCGGTTGATTTCCCAGTGGCCTTCATCCACCACGGCGCGCACCTCGCCGACGCTGACCTCTTCGCAGCGGCACAGGACCAGTTCGTCCGGCGCCTGCGCGGCCCAGTGCTCGGGGAAGGGGAACGCGGTTTCCAGGCCCTGGCGAAAGCGCTGGATACGCGCCAACTGCCGCTCCAGTGTGGCCCGGCGGTGTTGGTCGACCACTACACCGGTATCCTCCAGCAGCGCCAGCGCGGCACATTCGCCGGCCATTTGCGCGGCATCGGCGCCCATGATCCCGGCGCCGTCGCCCGCCAGGTACACCCCTTCGACACTGCTGCGCCCGGCGCTGTCACGTTGCGGCAGCCAGGCGCGATTGAGCGGGTTCCAGGCAAACTCACAGCCGAGCAGATCGGCCAATTGCGTTTCGCTGCGCAGGGCGTGGGCGAAGGCCACCGCATCGCATGGCAGGGTCTGTTCGCCGAAGCGAATGCCACCCACCCGTTGGTCGCCGTCGATCTGCTTGAGCATTGCGCCCTGATGCACGGCAATCCCGTGGGCGGTCAGCCAGGCGCGGTAATACATGCCTTTGGCCAGGGTCGCCGGTTGCCTGAGCAGCGCTGGCAAGGCCCGGCATTGGGCGCTCAGCGGCGCACTGTCAAGCACCGCCAGCACCTTGGCACCGGCCTTTGCGTATTGGTACGCGACTAAATAGAGCAACGGCCCGGAGCCACAAAACACCACGCGTTCGCCAATCGCGCAACCTTGGTACTTCAAGGCGATTTGTGCCGCGCCCAGGCTGTAGACACCGGGCAATGTCCAGCCCGGCACAGGCAGGATGCGGTCGGTGGCGCCGGTGGCGACTATCACCTGCGCGTATTCGAGGCTGTCGGCGCGCCCGTTATTGAGCATGTCCAGGCGACCGTCCTCGGCGTTCCACACCAAGGTATCGGGCCGATAGTCGGTCAAGGCTGCCAGTTCATCCATGGTGCGGTGCACGGCTTGGGCCTTGCGCGCTTCAAACCCGTAGACCTGCCTGGCGGTGCGTTGAAACCCTGGAGGTTGGCGCCGATAAATCTGCCCGCCACCGCGCGGGCTCTCATCCACCAGGCAAGGTGTGATGCCGTGGTCGAGCAACGTGCGCGCCGCGCTGATCCCCGCCGGGCCTGCACCCACAATCACCACCGGCTTCATGGCTGGCGCCCCGGGTCACGGCTGATCGCCTGGCCGTCTTCAAGCAGGGTCGAACAGGCGCGCACCCGCCGCCCATCGGCCAGCCGCACCCAACAATCCTGGCACGCACCCATCAGGCAAAACCCGGCGCGGCGCTCGGCGCTGAAATCGCTGCCGCGCAGGTGCTCGGCACAGGTCAGCATGGCGGTCAGCAGGGTGTCGCCGAGCAGCCCCGTGGCGGGTTGGCCGTCGAGGGTAAAGGCCAGGGCAGGGCGTTGGGTTTCGCTCAGTCGCTTGAACAAGGCCATCAGTGTTTCCCCACCAGTACGCGGTCCAGGCCGTAGACCCGGTCGAGCACAATCATGGTCGCTGCCGTCAGTGCGATGACCAGCGCCGAAACGGCGGCCATCATCGGGTCGATAGACTCGGTGGCGTACACATACATGCGCACCGGCAGGGTTTGCGTGGCCGGCGAGCTGACGAAAATCGACAGGGTCACTTCATCGAAACTGTTGATGAACGCCAGCAACCACCCACCGGCAACGCCAGGCAAAATCATTGGCAGGGTGATCTGCCGGAACAGCGTAAAGCGCCCGGCGCCGAGGGATTCGGCGGCCTGCTCGGCACTGCGATCAATGCCGATGGCCGCCGCCAATACCAGGCGCAACACATAGGGGGTGATGATCACCACATGCGCGAGCATCAGCCAGGTAAAGCTGCCGTTTACGCCCATCAGCGCAAACAGGCGCAGCATGGCCACCCCCAGCACCAGGTGCGGAATGATGATGGGCGACAGGAACAGCGCGCTGAAAAAATTGCGCCCCGGGAACGCATAGCGACTGATCGCCAGGGCCGCCGGCACCGCAATCAGGGTCGCCAGCGTGGCGGCGGTGAAGGCCAGGATAAGGCTGTTGTAGAACGCCTGGATAAAGTCAGCGCGTTCGAACACTGCGCGAAACCAGCGCAGGGAGAAGCCCGACGTGGGCAGGCTCAAGGTGTTCTCTGGCGTGAATGCCACCAGGCACACCACCACCAGCGGCGCCATCATGAACAGCACCACCACCGCATGAAAGCTGAGGGCCAAAGGACCGTTTCTGGACATGCGCTTAAACCCCCAGGGACTTTTTGTAGCGGCCTTCGACCATGCGATTCCAGCTCAGCATGATCAGCAGATTGACCAACAGCAGCGCCACCGCGAGGGTCGCGCCCATGGGCCAGTTGAGTTCCGAGAGGTACTGGTCGTACACCACGGTGGCGACCATCTTCAGGCGTCGCCCGCCCAGCAGACCGGGGATCGCAAAGGAGCTGGCGGCCAGGCCGAACACGATCAATGTGCCGGACAGCACACCGGGCATCACTTGGGGCAATACGATCTTGCGCATCACCGTGGCCTGGCTGGCGCCCAGGGACAACGCCGCCTGTTCGGCCGACGGATCGAGCTTTTGCAGGGAGGTCCACACCGGGATGATCATGAACGGCAGCATCACGTGCACCAAGGCAATGATCACGGCGAACGGCGTATACAGAAGCTTCATCGGGCGCCCGCCGAGGGCCTGGATCACCTGGTTGACCAGGCCATCGGCGCCGAGCAGCAGGCTCCAGCCAAACGCGCGTACCACCACCGAGATCAGCAGCGGTGTGAGGATCACTATCAGGAAAATCGAGCGCCACGGCGTGCCCATGCGGCTGAGGATGTAAGCCTCCGGCACGCCGATCACCACGCACAGTAGCGTCACCAGGGCACTGATCCAGAACGTGCGCCAGAAAATCTCGTAGAAGTAGGCGTCGCTCAACAGCGCCCAGTAATGGGCCAGGGTCCACTCATCGGCCTTTACGCCTACTTGGTAGTCGAACACATTGAACGACAGCACCAGGGTCAAGCCCAGCGGCACGATCAGCAGCCCGGCAAACAGCACCAGCGCTGGCAGCGAGAGCAGGTAACCGCGACTCATGGGTGCACCTCATCGGCGGCCAGTACCCGCAGCAAATCGGCCTGCCATTGCAGGCCCACTGCCGCGCCGCTAGCCAAAGGTGCGCTGCCGTCGTTACTGCGCACCACAGTGATTTCGCCCAGGGCGGTGTGGACGCGGTACAGCCATTGGCTGCCGAAAAAGTAGCGGTCCAGTACTGTGCCTTGCATGCGCCCGGTGCCAGGCTCCACCAGTTGGATTTTTTCCGGGCGCAGGCTCAGGGTCAGTTCGCCTGCGCCGCCGTCGTGACGCACTTGGGGTGCGCCGAGCGCATCGTAGTCGCCGGCCAGCAGGTTGGCCTTGCCGACGAAGTCCGAGATAAACCGCGTGCGCGGGTGCTCATAGAGCTTGTACGGCGCGTCGATCTGGGTCACACGCCCGGCCTGCATCACCACCACACGGTCGCTGATGGACAGGGCTTCGGCCTGGTCATGGGTGACCATCAGGGTGGTGATGCCCACCGCGCACTGGATACGACGGATTTCAAATTGCATCTCTTCGCGCAGGTTGGCGTCGAGGTTGGACAGCGGCTCATCGAGCAACAACACCGGCGGTTCGATCACTAGCGCACGGGCCAGGGCCACGCGCTGGCGCTGGCCGCCGGACAGCTCACGAGGGTAGCGCTGCGCATGCTGGGCCAGGCGCACCAGCTCCAGCACGGTATTGACGCGGGTGGCGATGTCGGCCGCCGACACCTTGCGCATCTTCAGGCCGAAGGCGACGTTGTCGCGCACGCTCATATGCGGGAACAGCGCGTAGCTCTGGAACACCACGCCCAGGCCACGGCTGGCGGGTTTTGCGTGGGTAATGTCGCGACCGTCGAGCAGGATCTGGCCGCCGCTGACGTCGACGAAACCGGCGATCATTTGCAGGGTGGTGGTCTTGCCACAGCCTGAAGGGCCGAGCAGGGAAACGAACTCGCCTTGTTCCACCGCCAGGTCAGTGGCGACCACCGCATCGACGGCGCCATAGCGTTTGCTCAAGGCCTTGAGTTGGAGAAATGCCATGTTTGCGTTCCACCTTTATTCAGTCGCGTCTAAACGCGCTTTCTTGTTTTGGGCAGATGCGAAAAGTGCGGTGCCGGTGCGTTGGCGCTCGATCTCAAGTCGGCTGCCGGTTGTTGTTCAATTCGCCCCTGTGGACGCAGATTAGGACGAAGACTAGGATGGGTGGAAGGTGAAATTTCACTCAACGGACTACTATTTTGCGATTTATTCATTGAGCAGAATTATTAACGAGATTAGGTGTTATGAATTCCACTGAGCGAATTGATGGCGGCAAAGAAGTCGGTGCGGGCAGCGTCTCCCGGTTGTTTGCTGTGCTGCGAGCCCTGGGGGAGGTACCCGAGGGCGGCGAGCGGGTCACCCAGCTCGCCCAACAGGTGGGCTTGTCCCAACCCACCACCCATCGTCTGCTGCGCAGCCTGATGGACGAAGGCATGGTTGAGCAGGATGCACGCAGCAAACGCTATCGCTTGAGTCTGGAGTTCTTCGCGTTGGCGGCCAACGCGGGCAAGACCGGCAACCTGCGCGACCTGGTGCGCCCCAGCCTGTTGCGCCTGAGCGCGTCGCTGGGGGACTCGCTGTTCCTGCTGGCGCGCAGCGGCTTCGACGCCATTTGCCTGGACCGCAGCGAGGGTCCGTACCCGATTCGTACCTTCACCGGCGATATCGGTGGGCGCGTAGCCCTGGGTGTGGGGCAGGGTAGCCTGGCGATCCTGGCGTTTCTGCCGGAAGAAGAGCGCGAGACGGTGATCCGCTACAACCTGCCACGGCTCAAGGACTTCCACCTGTACGACGAAGTGCTGTTGCGCTCCGAAGTGGAGAACGTGCGCAAGCTGGGTTATGCGGCACGCAACACCGGTGTGCTGGAAGGCATGGCAGGGCTGGCGGTGCCCATCCTCAACCGCGACGGGTATGCGGTCGCGGCGTTGAGCGTGGCGACCATCAGCGACCGCCTGGGGCCGAGCCGCTTGCCGATGGTGGTGGAGTTGTTGAAGCGCGAGGCGGCGGCCATCGGGCCGCGGCTCAATCCGTTTGACCCGACGTTGCGCAGGCCGTCGCAGACCTTTGGGGGTTAACCCGGGCCTTCACAACAGCATATTGGATCCAGTTACGGTATAACCCTGAGACGCTTTCGTGATTCGAGGCCCCGTTTTTCATGCAGAACCCTTTGCAACGTCCGCTGTGGCAAATCTATCTGTTGTTCCTGGCACCGATGGTGCTGTCCAATTTCCTGCAAAGCTTTTCCGGCACCCTCAACGGCATTTACGTTGGCCAGATGCTGGGCACCCAGGCATTGGCCGCGGTGTCGGGGATGTTTCCCATCGTGTTTTTCTTTATCGCCCTGGTGATCGGCCTGGGGGCGGGCGCCTCGGTGTTGATCGGCCAGGCATGGGGCGCCCAGGAGACCGGGATGGTCAAGGTGATTACCGGTGCCACCCTGACCCTGGGCGCGTTGGTGGGCCTAGTGGCCGCCGTGCTGGGCAGCCTGTTTGCGCGCCCGGCATTGCAGGCGTTGGGCACGCCGGTGGATGTGCTCGACGATGCCGTGGGCTACGCCCAGATGATGATGTTGATCATGCCGTTGCTGCTGGTGTTCATCCTCTATACCCAACTGTTGCGTGGGGTCAGCGACACGATTTCGCCGTTGCTGGCATTGATGGTCTCCACCCTGGTGGGCTTGCTGCTGACGCCTGCGCTGATTCGCGGCTGGATCGGCCTGCCGCCCATGGGCATCCAGAGTGCGGTGTATGCGGGGCTGGTGGGTAACGCTTTGGCGATGCTGTTTCTGGTCCTGCGCCTGCGCCACAAAAACCACGTGATGGCGCCAGACCGCGAGCTGCTTGCCGCCTTGCGCCTGGACCGCGTCATCCTCGGCAAAGTCCTGCGCATCGGCCTGCCGACGGGCTTGCAGATGGTGGTGCTATCGCTGTCGGAGTTGGTCATCCTGGCCCTGGTCAACGGCCACGGTTCCCAGGCCACGGCGGCCTATGGCGCGGTGACGCAGATCGTCAACTATGTACAGTTCCCGGCGCTGTCGATTGCCATCACCGCCTCGATCCTCGGCGCCCAGGCGATCGGCGCCGGGCGCCTGGAGCGTATCGGGCCGATCCTGCGCACGGGGCTTGTGATCAACCTGTGCCTCACCGGTGGCTTGATCGTGCTCGGCTATGGGCTGTCCCACTGGTTGCTGGGCCTGTTCATCACCGACGACAGCGCACGGGTACGGGCCGAACACCTGCTGCACATCATGCTCTGGAGCATTCTGGTATTTGGCTTCCAGGCGGTGATCGGCGGCATCATGCGCGCCAGCGGGGTGGTGCTGATGCCGGTGGCGATCTCGATCTTCTGCGTGCTTGGCGTGGAACTGCCAATGGCCTATCTGTTCAACGCCCACTTCGGATTGGAAGGAGTGTGGATGGCATTTCCGGTGACCTACCTGGCGATGCTGGTATTGCAGATCGCCTATTACCGCCTGGTGTGGCGGCATAAGCAGATCAAACGGTTGGTGTGAGGCTCAGCCCCTGCAGGAGCAACTCCAGGCCTTGCAAGCCTTCCTCCAGCCGTGTGCCCGGGTGTTCATCCCGGGCAATCCACAACGCGGTATTGACCAGGCTGCCGTTGATCAACTGCGCCAGTGCGTGGCTCGGTGCCTTAGGCATCAGGCCCGCTTGCATCAGGGCCTCCAGCAATTGGCGCAAGGACTCCACGCAGTGTTGTTGGGAGCTGGTGTCGCCCAGTACCGCCGGTGCATCCTGCAATACAATGCGCTGGATTTCCGGGTCCTGGGCCATGCGCAGATAGGCACGACAGCGCTCGCAAAAACCACTCCAAGGCTCTACGGCCTGCTCCGAGATGCGTTGCAAGCGCACGTCCATCTCGCTGTCGAGTTGAGCGACCACCGCTGCCAGCAGCCCTTTCTTGTCACCAAAGTGGTGATACAGCGCACCGCGCGTCAGGCCGGCACGGGCAGTAAAGTCATCCATCGAGGTATTGGCATAGCCTTGGGTGGCGAAGGCCCGGCGCGCGCTCGCTATGAGGCGGGCGCGGGTGTCTTCGATCATTTCAGCTCGGGCTCGGCTCATGGGCGTGTCTTGGCTAAGTGATTGACATACGCTGCGTATGCGAAGCATGATCTGCCACATACGCGTCGTATGTATTTTGCCCTGATGGATTCAGATAGCAAGCCCAGGGCGTCGAGCAAGAGGTCAAGCAGGATGGCAAACCCCTACGCTGAGTTATTCCAGGTCCCCGGTGCCCGGGCCTTTGTGCTCGCGGGCATGCTGGCGCGCATGCCGATATCCATGACCGGCATCGGCCTGATCACCATGCTGTCCCAGGTACATGGCGGCTATGGCCTGGCCGGTTCGGTGGCGGCGGTGTTTGCCCTGGCCACGGCGATTTGCGCGCCGCAAGTGTCACGTTGGGTGGACCGCTACGGCCAGGGCAGGGTGCTGCCGATTGCCGCGCTGATCGGCGGCGGGGCGCTATTGATGTTGCTGCTGTGTACGCGGTTGCAGGCGCCGAATTGGACGCTGTTTCTGTTCGCCGCGCTGGCGGGCTGCATGCCCAATATGTCGGCCATGGTGCGGGCGCGCTGGACCGAGTTGTACCGTGGTCAGCCCAGGCTGCAAACCGCATTTGCCCTGGAGTCGGTACTCGATGAGGTGTGCTTCATCATCGGCCCGCCCATTTCGGTGGGGTTGAGCGTGGCGGTGTTCCCAGAAGCCGGGCCCCTGGTGGCGGTGCTATTGCTGGCGGTGGGCGTCACCACCTTTGTGCTGCAACGGCAAACCGAGCCACCGGTACACGCGCATCAGGGGGCACACGGTCGCTGGCTGATTGCGTCGCCGTCGGTATTGATCCTGATGATTTTGCTGCTGGCCATGGGCGTGATCGTCGGCGTGGTGGATGTGGTCAGCGTGGCCTTCGCCCAGCATCAAGGCCAGCCGGCGGCGGCGAGCATTGTGCTGTCGGTGTATGCCATTGGTTCGTGCCTGGCCGGTTTGGCCTTCGGTGCCCTCAAACTCAAGGCACCATTGCCACGCCAGTTCCTGTACTGCGGCGTAGCCACGGCGTTGACCACCTTGCCCTTGCTGCTGGTGAGCAATATTCCCGGCTTGGCCGCTGCAATCTTTATCTCCGGGCTGTTCTTCGCGCCCACCTTGATTGTGTCGATGGCCATGGTGGAGCAGATCGTCCCGGCCAGCCGCCTGACCGAAGGCATGACCTGGCTGATCACCGGCCTGAGCATCGGCGTGGCCATTGGCGCCGCCAGTTCGGGATGGATGATCGATCACTTTGGCGCCACCAGCGGGTTTTGGGTGGCGCTGGCGGCGGGGTGCGTCGTCATGGGCTCAGCCGTGCTGGGGTATCGACGGTTGGGTTGAATGCCGGGTCGATTTACACCTGATAGCGAGCGCTGTGCCGGTGCCATTCGTAGTTGCCAGCCAACCAGGCTTTTACCCCGCCGAGGAACCGCTGGAGCGAAGGCGAGGCGCCTTCCAGGGCTTGTCTTTCCTTGGTTTCGTAGCGACGCATGAGTGCGTTGTGAATGTCTGCACTAAGCGCCAGTGCATCCTGAAACGAGTGGCCCTGTTCGTGTACGAGCAACGAGGGCAGGTCGAAATCGCTGAGGTCAGGCTGTTGCTCTTTAGCGGTGGAGAACAGGTCATTGACGATCATGGTTGTGCTGGCGGCCAGCGTTACCACTTCACGCACAGGCGCAGAGAAATAGATATCGGCCTCAAGCTCATAGCCGCCAACGATATCGATGAGGGCCATGCAGGGGATAAAGCTGTTGACCTGACGATGCGCCAGATACTCCCAGATGTGGGGCAGGCTGTGTTCGATTCGCCACGACGCCTCTGCACCCATGCTGACGAACATGGCGATGGTCTCGTGCCGTACGCGCGCCTTTTGGGACGCCGTGCCGTAGCGGTCCAGATGGCTCATGTAGCCTTTCAGGCCACGCAGCACGGGGTCATCTTCAAGGGCGTGTTTCAGTGCGCGACCGTAGGGTGGGTTCAGGTAAGCCTTGTCCATTGTGGCCAGAGCACGTGATAAGCGCGCACCCAATAACTTGGGGTTGGCGCCGCGTCGTTCGTCATCACAATAGTGGTCGTCCACCGCGAACAACGCGGCCATGCATTTTGCCGCCAACAACAAGCGTTGCACGTCGTCGGTGTCGGGGTGGCACAGCATCACGAAACGTCCGAAATTCGAGGCCCTTACGTGCGCCACTTGACCCTTGAAAATACCGGTTCGCCGCACCCATCCGACTAACAGCTCATTGATGTGCTCACCCAGCGCTTCATCAACCCTTAGCGGTAGCGGGCATTCAAGGGCAGGAAGCTGGAGGCGGGTTGTGGTTTTTGGCAGGGCTGAGTGTGGGGTGATGTCGTTCATAGCAAGACTCCGCGTGTCTATGCCATTGGACGTTACTGCGGACCAAGGGTCAGGAAAGGAAGGCGTTTGATTTTTCAATCTAGAAGCTTGGACGAAAAATACAATTGGATACGTTAGTTCTGTTTGGAATCAATTTCGTTGGAGAAAGGGATAAGGGCGCACCATGACCTAGCCCCTTGCGCCCGCCCCTAGCCTCGAAAGACGCCAGGGACGCCGGCGCCTGGCCTGCACGCTCGCGTTCAAACGGCGGCAAGCCCCTCTGCGCCATGTTGCTGCAGGAACTCGTCGAGCGCCTGGCGCGTGAGGTCGTTCAACGTCACTTTTTTTCGAGTCGCCGCCAGGGCCGCGGCCAGGTGCAGGTCGTGGCCGACACGCACATTGAATGAACCCTTGCAGGGTTTTTCGGGTGTCTGGCCCAGGGCCTGGCACGTAGTGAGGTAATCCTCCACCGCCTCTTTGAACGCGGCGTCCAACGCTGCGACCGTCTTGCCTTCGTAGCTCACCAGCGCCTTGATGAAGAGGATCTTGCCGAACAGGCAGTTGTCTTCGAGGCTGGCTTCGATGGAGCCGATGTAGCCTTTGTGTTTCAGTTGGTTGTTCACTGAATCAGTTCTCCTGATTTCAATTGTTCGATGATCTGGCGCCGAATGTAGTGTTTCAGTTCGTTGCCGGGGTGAGGCTTGTGGAGGGTGATCATTGCACTGGGGTCGCCAATGTCGAACTTGACCCGGCTTCCAGCCCCTTCAATCTGTGTGTATCCCAATCGGCGTAATAACGTGACGAGCTCAGACCAGGTAAATGCCATGTGCTCATTGAGCAGTTTGGCGAGCAGCTTTTCATTTTTGGACACGGCGTTCCCTGCGTGTAACTAAATGTAGTTGCAAAAAGTGGTGTTCGTCAATCCTAGCTCAGGTTCGAGTCGCTTCCCGGGGATTGATGTAACCCCTGATGACAGCTCACTCGGCGCCCCCTCATCCCCTCGCTAATTTTTCCCCGCCCGGTTCGTTTTATAGGGACGACGTGCCTTTGTGCTTCCCGCCTATTGCCCCGGATTCCAAGAAATGAATGCTGAAGACTCCTTGAAACTTGCTCGCCGGTTTATCGGGCTGCCCCTGGAAAAGCGCCAACTGTTCCTGCAAGCCTTGCAGAAAGAAGGCGTGGATTTTTCAAGGTTTCCGATTCCGGCAGGGGTGGAGGTGGAGGACCGCCAGGCGCTGTCCTACGCGCAGCAGCGCATGTGGTTTTTATGGCAGTTGGACCCGGCCAGCGGCGCCTACAATTTGCCCGGCGCAGTGCGTTTGAGCGGCGCGCTGAGCCTGCCAGCGCTGCAGCAAGCGTTCGCCAGCCTGGTGGCGCGGCACGAAACCCTGCGCACGGTGTTCCAGCGTCAGGCTGATGAGCGGCTGGCGCAGGTGGCGGTGGAGCCGTCGGTGACCGTCGAGCACCTGGACTTCACGGCCTTGTCCATCGATGCACGGGAGCAGGCCGTCAACGCCGCCGCCACCCGTCAATCGCTGCTGCCGTTCGACCTGGAACACGGGCCGCTGCTGCGCGTGCAACTGCTCAAGCTTGCCGAGCAGGAACACGTGCTGCTGCTGACCCTGCACCACATCGTTTCCGACGGTTGGTCGATGAATGTGCTGATCGACGAGTTCATCCGCTGCTATGACGCCCATGAGCGCAACGAAGCGCCCCAACTGCCGGCGCTGCCCATCCAGTACAGCGACTACGCCCTGTGGCAGCGCCGCTGGCTGGAAGCGGGCGAGCAGGCCCGCCAGTTGGAGTACTGGCAGGCTCGCCTGGGCGATGAACATCCGGTTCTGGAGCTGCCCACCGACCACCCGCGCCCGGCCATGCCCAGCTACCAGGGCACACGGCATAACTTCGCGATTGAGCCGGCACTGGCCGCGCAACTGCGCAGCTGCGCGCAAAAACATAACGTCACTCTGTTCATGCTGCTGCTCGGCGCCTTCAATGTGCTGTTGCACCGCTATACCGGCCAAAGCGATATCCGTGTCGGTGTGCCGATTGCCAATCGCAATCGCACCGAAGTCGAGGGGCTGATCGGTTTCTTCGTCAACACCCAGGTTTTGCGCACCGAACTGACCGGGCAAACGCGGGTTGCCGAGTTGCTGCAAGGTATCAAGGAGCATGCTCTGGGCGCCCAGGCCCATCAGGAGTTGCCCTTCGAACGGCTGGTGGAAGCGCTGAAAATCGAGCGCAGCCTGAGCCACACGCCGCTGTTCCAGGTGATGTATAACCATCAGCCGGTAGTCGCCGACATCGCCTCGGTCAGCACCGCATCGGGGCTGGAATTGGCCCTGGTGGAATGGCAAGGCCGCACCACCCAGTTTGACCTGACCCTGGACACCTATGAAAAGTCCGGCACCCTGCATGCCGCGCTGACCTACGCCAATGACTTGTTCGATACGCCCACCATCGAGCGCATGGCCCGGCATTGGATCAGCCTGTTGCAGGCCATGGTGCTCGATGGCGAAAAGCGCATTGGCGAATTGCCCATGCTTGACGCGGCTGAACAGCAACGGCTGGTCCACAGCTGGAACCAGACCACCGAGGCGTACCCGACCGAGCGCGGGATTCATCACCTGATCGAAGACCAGGCGCGGCGCAGCCCCGATGCACCGGCACTGGTGTTCGGTACCACCACCTTGACCTACGCCCAGCTGGATGCGCGCGCCAACCAGTTGGCCCATGCCCTGGGCGAGCAGGGCGTAGGGCCCGACGTGCTGGTGGGTATCTGCATCGAGCGCTCCATCGAAATGGTGGTTGGCCTGCTGGCGATTCTCAAGGCCGGTGGCGCCTACGTGCCTCTCGACCCTGAGTATCCCCAGGAACGCCTGGCCTACATGATCGAAGACAGCGGCATACAACTGCTGCTCAGCCAGCAGAGCCTGCTGGCGTCGCTGCCCGTCGCCGGTATCCAGGTGATTGCCCTGGACCAGCCGGCGCTATGGCTCGACGGCTACAGCAGCGAATCGCCGAACGTGGCCTTGCATGCCCTGAACCTGGCCTACGTGATCTACACCTCGGGCTCCACCGGCAAGCCCAAAGGCGCCGGCAATAGCCATCGCGCCTTGGTCAACCGCTTGAGCTGGATGCAACAGGCGTATGGCCTGGTTGCCAATGACGCGGTGTTGCAGAAAACCCCGTTCAGCTTTGACGTGTCGGTGTGGGAGTTCTTCTGGCCGCTGATGACCGGCGCCCGCCTGGTGGTCGCGGCGCCTGGCGAACACCGTGAACCGGCGCGCCTGATCGACACCATTGGCCGGCACGCCATTACCACCTTGCACTTCGTGCCGTCGATGTTGCAGGCGTTTATCCATGAGCCGGGCGTACAGGCGTGCGCAAGCCTCACGCGCATTATGTGCAGCGGCGAAGCCTTGCCCCTGGACGCGCAACAGCAAGTGTTCGCCAGGTTGCCCGCTGCGGCGCTGTACAACCTCTATGGCCCGACCGAGGCGGCCATCGACGTCACGCACTGGACCTGCATCGACGAAGGCGCCGACAGCGTGCCCATCGGCCGCCCCATCGCCAACCTCGGCACCTACGTGCTGGACGCGCAACTCAACCCGGTGCCGGCCGGTGTCAGTGGCGAACTCTACCTGGGCGGCGTTGGCCTGGCGCGCAGTTACCACCGACGCCCGGCGTTGACTGCCGAACGTTTCGTGCCCAGCCCGTTCGTGACGGGCGAGCGCCTGTATCGCACCGGTGACCGCGTGCGCCAACGCGCCGATGGGGTGATCGAATACCTCGGCCGCCTCGATCATCAGGTCAAATTGCGCGGCTTGCGTATCGAGCTGGGCGAAATCGAAGCACGCCTGATGCAGCATCCACACGTGCGCGAAGCCGTGGTACTGGTACAGGGCGGCAAGCAGTTGATCGCCTATCTGGTGCACGCAGGCGAGGCGCCAGCGGATCTCAAGGCCTGGTTGCTCGGCAGCTTGCCGGAATACATGGTGCCGACGCATTTCATTGCGCTGCCCCAGCTGCCGGTGACCGCCAACGGCAAGCTCGACCGCAAGGCGTTGCCACTGCCGGATGCGGCGCAGCAGCAGGCATTTGTCGCCCCCCAAGGCGACCTGCAAACAGCCCTGGCTGCCATCTGGAGCGACGTGCTGGGCGTTGAGCAGGTCGGCCAGGACGATAACTTCTTCGAGCTGGGCGGCGATTCGATCATCTCCATCCAGGTGGTCAGCCGCGCGCGTCAGGCCGGCATTCGCCTGAGCCCACGTGACCTGTTCCAGTACCAGAGCATCCGCAGCCTGGCGCTGGTGGCGCGCTTCGAGCAGGTCAGCCTGATCGACCAGGGCCCGGTCAGTGGTGAGGTGATGCTGACGCCCGTGCAACACAGTTTTTTCGCCCAACCGATCCCGGCGCGGCATCACTGGAATCAATCCTTGTTGCTGGTGCCCGTTGAGGTGCTTGAGCCTGCACGGTTGGAGGCAGCGCTGGCGCGGTTGATCCAGCATCACGACGCTCTGCGCCTGCGCTTTGTGCAGCAGGCTGACGGCTGGCAGCAGAGCCATGCCGCCGATGTCAGCGAATCGCTGTTGTGGCAATGCCAGGCCAGCACCGACGCTGAACTGGCGGTGTTGTGTGATGAAGCCCAGCGCAGCCTTGACCTTGCCCAAGGCCCGCTGCTGCGCGCCGCGTTGGTGAATTGGGCCGATGGCAGCCAACGTTTGCTGCTGGTGATCCATCACTTGGTGGTGGATGGCGTGTCCTGGCGCATCCTGCTTGAAGACCTGCAACAGGCTTACCGAGAACAGGTGCTGCCGGCAAAAACCAGTGCCTACCAGCGCTGGGCGCAACAGTTGCACCGCCACGCGCAGACCGTCGAGGAGCAACTGCCGTACTGGCAAGCCCAGTCCATCGACGCCGAACTGCCGTGTGATCACCCCGAAGGCGGCGTGCAAAACCGCCTGGGTGCCAAGCTGGAAACACGCCTTGACGTCGAGCACACCCGTCGACTGCTGCAAGACGCGCCAGCGGCCTATCGCACCCAGGTCAACGACCTGCTGTTGACTGCCCTGGCGCGGGTGATCAGCCGTTGGAGCGAGCAATCTGCTGCGCTTATCCAATTGGAAGGTCACGGCCGTGAAGATCTGTTTGACGACATCGACCTGAGCCGCACTGTCGGCTGGTTCACCAGCCTGTACCCGGTGCGCCTGCACGCCGAAGGCGAGTTGCCCGAGGCGATCAAGGCGGTGAAGGAACAACTGCGCGCCGTGCCCGACAAAGGCCTGGGCTACGGGCTGCTGCGCTATCTGGGCGCGCCACACGCACAGGAAAGCCTTGCGAACCTTACCGCGCCGCGCATCACCTTCAACTACCTGGGCCAGTTCGACCGTCAGTTCAACGAGTCGGCACTGTTCGTGCCGGCCAGTCAGGGCAGTGGCCAGGCCCAGGATCCAGAGGCGCCGCTGGCCAACTGGCTGACGCTGGAAGGTCAGGTATATGGCGGCGAGCTGTCGTTGCAATGGGGGTTCAGCCGGGAAATGTTCGAGGCGGCAACTGTTCAAGGTCTGGCGGATGAGTACGCAGCCGAACTCAGGGCGCTGATCGAGCATTGTTGTGCCACGCCGGCAGGCCAGGTGAGCCCGTCGGATTTCCCGCTGGCACGCCTCACCCAGCAGCAACTGGATGCCTTGCCCGTGGCCGGGCCGGCCATTGCCGACCTTTATCCGCTGTCGCCGATGCAGCAAGGCATGCTGTTCCACACCCTGTTGGAACCCGAGGCACAGGCCTATATCAACCAGTTGCGCCTCGACATCGAGGGCCTTGATTTGCTCGCCTTCGGGCGTGCCTGGCAGGCTGCACTGGATCGTCACGACATCCTGCGCAGCAGCTTCCATTGGCTGGGCCTGGACAGTGCTCATCAGCTGATCCAGCGCCAGGTCGACCTGCAACTGCAAGTGATCGAAGACCCCGACGCCGATTTCGACACCCTGGCCCAGGCCGAACGCGAACGCGGTTTTGCCCTGAATGCCGCGCCGCTGTTTCGCCTGACGCTGGCGCGCGGTGCCGGTGCGGCCTGGCACTTTATCTTCACCAGCCACCACATCCTCATGGACGGCTGGAGTAACGCGCAGTTGCTCGGTGAAGTCATCGCTCACTATGCGGGGCAGGCAGTGCCGGCGCCGCTGGGGCAGTTCCGCGATTACCTCGCCTGGCTGCAACAACAGTCCTCGGGCGAAGCGTTCTGGAAATCCGCCCTGGCGGCATTGCCGGCGCCGACTCTGCTGGCGCAAGCGCTGCGCACGCCGGTAGACGGGGTGGGCATGGCTGACCATCACGTGGCACTGGAGAGCGACTTTACCCGCCGCCTCGGCGAGTTCGCACGCCAGCACAAAGTCACCCTCAATACCCTGTTGCAAGGGGCTTGGAGCCTGTTGCTGCAACGCTACACCGGCCAGGACTGCCTCGCCTTCGGTGCCACCGTGGCCGGGCGTTCCGCACCGCTGCCGGGGATCGAGCAGCAACTGGGCCTGTTCATCAACACTTTGCCGATCATCAGCACAGCCTCGCCAGCCCAGTCGGCCGCGACGTGGCTCAGCGAACTGCAAGCGCTCAATCTCAGCCTGCGCGACCATGAACATGTGCCGCTCTACGACATCCAGGGCTGGGCTGGCCAGCAGGGCGCGCTGTTCGACACCTTGCTGGTGTTCGAGAACTTCCCGGTCGCCGAGGCGCTCAAGCAAGGCGCGCCGGCCGGCCTGACCTTCGGTCGCCTGCACAACCATGAGCGAACGCACTATCCATTGACCCTCGGCATCGAACTGGGCGCCAGCCTGCGCCTGGAATTCAGTTATGACCGTGCCCAGTTCAGCGAGGCGCACGTGGCGCAGTTGAGCGCCAACCTGCAACACCTGCTGGCGCAATTGCTCGCAGACGCTCACATGCCGCTGGGCAACCTGCGCCTTCTCGACGCCCCTGTGCAACGGCAGATGCTCGCTCTGAGCCGCTCAGCCGCAGCGCCCCAGGCCAACGAGCGCGTGCATCAGCGTATCGCAGCCCAGGCCGAGGCGACGCCAGACGCCCTGGCTGTGCAGGCCAGTGACGCCAGCTTGAGCTACGCCCAGTTGAACCAGCGCGCCAACCGCCTGGCCCATCGCCTGTTGGCGCTTGGTGTCGGCCCCGGTCAACGGGTGGGCCTGGCTTCGCGGCGTGGCCCGCAATTGATCGTCAGCCTGCTGGCAGTGCTCAAAAGCGGGGCGGCCTACGTACCGCTGGACCCTGAATACCCGGCGGAACGTTTGGCCTACATGCTCGCCGACAGCCGCCTGGACGTGCTGCTCAGCGAAACCGGCTTGCTCGCCGACTTGCCTTTGACCCGCGGCCTGACCCGCATGGATTTCAGCGCCAGTGGCGACGAACTGACCGGCTACCCGACGACCAATCCGCCTAATCACGCGGCGGCGGCTGACCTGGCCTATGTGATCTACACCTCTGGCTCCACCGGCCAGCCCAAGGGCGTGGCCATCGACCATGCCGCCCTCGGCCAGTTCTGTGACAGCGCCACGCTGTACAGCCGACTGAGCGCCGAGGACCGCGTGCTGCAGTTTGCGACCTTCAGCTTCGATGGTTTTGTCGAACAGTGCTTCCCGCCCCTGTGTGCGGGCGCGGCGTTGATCATGCGTGGCGATGAACTCTGGGATGCCGGGCAACTGGCGCAAGAGATTGTCGAGCAGGGCGTGACCCTGGCCGATCTGCCCGCCGCCTACTGGTACCTGTTGGCGCAAGAGTGCGCCGAGCACCGTCGCTCCCTGGGCAAGCTGCGCCAGGTACATGTGGGGGGTGAAGCCATGTCAGTGGAGGGCGTGCGTGCGTGGTACGCCGCGGGCTTGGGCAATGTGCGGCTGGTCAACACCTACGGGCCGACCGAAGCCACGGTGGTCTCTAGCGTGCATGAGTGCCAATTGGCCGATGCCAACGACGCCTACGGCGTGCCAATCGGGCAGGCGATTGCCGGGCGCGGCCTGTATGTACTCGACAGCGGTTTCGAACTGTTGGCCACCGATGGCGTGGGCGAGCTGTGCATTGGTGCCGAGGTTGGCTTGGCGCAACGCTATTTCGACCGCCCGGCGCTGACCGCCGAGCGCTTCTTGCCGGACCCGTTTTCCGCCATGCCCGGTGCGCGGCTTTATCGCAGTGGCGACCTGGCCCGGTACAACCCGGCGGGTGCGCTGGAGTACGTCGGGCGTATCGACCATCAAGTGAAGATTCGTGGCCTGCGTATCGAAATGGGCGAAATCGAAGCCAGCCTGCAAGCCTTGCCAAATGTGCGAGAAGCCGCCGTGCTTGCGCAGCCGAGCGCGACCGGCGTGCAGTTGGTGGCGTACGTGGTGCCCGCCGAAGGCCAAGCGCTGGAGGCACAGGCACTGGCGGCGCGCTTGCGCCAGACGTTGCCGGACTACATGGTGCCGGGCCATTGGGTGGTCCTCGATGCCTTGCCGTTGAACCACAACGGCAAGCTCGACCGCCGTGCGCTGCCCACACCCGACCTGAACCAGGCCAGCGCCGCCTACGTGGCGCCGCAAAGTCCATTGCAAATCGAGTTGGCGGCGATCTGGCAAGCAGTGTTGCAGGTCGAGCAGGTTGGCCTGGAAGATCACTTCTTCGAACGCGGCGGCCACTCCTTGCTGGCCACCCAAGTGATCTCCCGGGTGCGCCACGATCTCAAGCTGGAAGTGCCGTTGCGGGCCCTGTTCGAGCAGCCGACGCTGGCCGCTTTCGCAGCGGCGTGCGCAGGCGTGCAGGCCGATACCGCGCCTGTGATGCAGGCGGTTGGCCGTGAGCAGCCGCTGGCGTTGTCCTTTGCCCAGGAGCGGCAGTGGTTTCTCTGGCAATTGGATCCCACCAGCGCGGCCTATCATGTGCCCACCGCCTTGCACCTGCGCGGTGAACTCGACATCGCGGCGCTGGAGCGCGCCGTCGAGGCCCTGGTGCAGCGCCATGAACCGCTGCGCACCACCTTTGTGGAGGCGGGCGAGCACACCGTGCAAGTCATCCACCCAGGCCTGGCAGTGCCGGTTGAACAACAAGAGGTCGACGCCGGCGCTATCGAGCAGGCTGTCACCGAAGAGATCCAGCGCCCGTTCGACCTGCGCAACGGCCCGCTGATGCGCGTCAAGTTGCTGATCGTCGCGCCTGATCACCATGTGCTGGTCATCACCCAGCACCACATCATCTCTGACGGCTGGTCGATGCAAGTGATGATCGACGAGTGGGTGGCGCTGTACCAAGGCGACGCAGGGTTGCCGGCCTTGCCGATCCAGTACGCCGACTACGCCCAGTGGCAGCGCGACTGGATGGCGGCTGGGGAACAACAACGCCAGCTCGATTACTGGTGCGCTCGTCTGGGGCGCGAGCATTCGTTGCTGGACCTGCCGCTGGACTATCCACGCCCCGCAGTGCAGAGCCATCGTGGCGCGCGCCGCCAGATTCATCTGGAGCGTGCGCTGCTGACTGAACTCAAGACCCTGGCCCAGCGTCAGGACGTGACGCTGTTCATGCTGTTGCTGGCCTCGTTCCAGACCTTGCTGCACCGCTACAGCGGCCAGGCACAGGTGCGTGTCGGCGTACCGGTCGCCAACCGTAATCGCTTCGAAACCGAGCGACTGCTGGGCTTTTTCGTCAACACCCAGGTGCTGCAAGCTGACGTGCACGGGCAGATGCCGTTCGACCAGTTGCTGGCCCAGGTCAAGCAGCGTGCCCTGGAGGCGCAGGCCCATCAGGACCTGCCGTTCGAGCAGCTCGTGCAAGTGTTGCAGCCCGAGCGCAGCCTGAGCCATAACCCGCTGTTCCAGGTGATGTTCAACCATCAGGACAGCCTGCGTTCAGCCCCGGTGCAATTGCCCGGCCTGGCTTTGCAGCCCGTGGATTGGGCCGGTCACAGCACGCAATTCGACCTGAACCTGGAAACCGAGGAATCGGTGGACGGTCTCTGGGCCTCGCTGACTTACGCCACGGATCTGTTTGACGTGGCGACCGTGGAGCGCTTGGCCGAGCATTGGCAAAACCTGCTGCGCGCAGTCCTGCAGGATGCCTCGGTGGCCTTGGACGACCTGGCGATGCTCAGCCCGTCGCAATGGCAGCACATGGTGCACGACTGGAACCGCAGCGACACCGACTACCCACGCGAACGCTGCGTACACCAGTTGTTTGAGGCCCAGGCCGCGGCGCAACCCGAAGCCATCGCGCTGCACTTCAATGACGAGCACCTGAGCTACGGCGAACTCAACCGTCGCGCCAATCGGCTCGCCCATCGTCTGATCGACATGGGCGTCGGCCCGGACGTGCTGGTGGCGGTGCACGTGGAGCGTTCCCTGGACATGGTGGTTGGCTTGCTCGCGACCCTCAAGGCCGGTGGCGCCTATGTGCCGCTCGACCCACAATTCCCGGCAGAGCGCCTGGCCTACATGCTTGAAGACAGCCGCGCCCGGGTATTGCTGACGCAACCGCACCTGCTGGGGCACCTGGCTCAGCCGCACGGCGTGCAGGTGCTGATGGTGGAGGAGGCCGGCACAGCGCAGCACAATCCCCAGGTTGCCGTGACACCGGAGCATCTGGCCTACGTGATCTACACCTCTGGCTCCACTGGCAAGCCCAAAGGGGTGATGGTTCGTCACAAGGCGCTGTGCAGCTTCACCAGCGGCATGGCCGGCACGTTGAGTATCGGCCAGGATGCGCGGCTGTTGTCGCTGACCACCTTCTCGTTCGACATCTTCGCCCTGGAGCTGTATGTGCCGCTGAGTGTCGGCGGTACCGTGTTGCTGAGCACCCAGGCAACGGCCCTCGACCCCGAGGCGATCCTCGATCTGGCCCAGCGTCAGGCGGCGAATGTGCTGCAAGCCACGCCTTCGACCTGGCGCATGTTGCTCGACAGCCCACGGGCTCATTCACTGCGTGGCATCGCCTGCCTGTGCGGTGGCGAAGCGCTGCCCGTCGATTTGGCCCAGCGCATGCTCGACCTGCAAGGCCCGCTGTGGAACCTCTATGGCCCGACGGAAACCACCATCTGGTCGGCGGCTCATCGTTTGCATCAGGCATTGCCGTTCGTTGGACGGCCCATCGCCAATACCGGCTTGTTCATCCTCAATGCCGGTCTCACGCCATGCCCCCAAGGTGTGTCCGGTGAGCTGCTGATCGGCGGTGTCGGCCTGGCGCGGGGTTACCACGGGCAGCCGGCGCTGACCGCCGAACGCTTCGTGCCCAACCCGTTTGGGGCTCCGGGCGAACGCCTGTACCGTACCGGCGACCTGGCACGCTATCGGGCCGACGGCGTGGTGGAATACATCGGCCGCGTCGACCATCAGGTCAAGGTCCGGGGTTTCCGTATCGAGCTGGGTGAAATCGAAGCCTGCTTGCGTGAGTTCGACGGCGTACGCGAAGCCGTGGTGCTGGCCGATAACGACCGGCTGATCGCTTACCTGGTCAGCGCCGCGCCGCAGGCGTCGCAGGTCTATAAAACCGCGCTGCGCGAGCGCTTGCCGGACTACATGGTGCCCGCGCAGTGGCTGTTCCTCGACAGCCTGCCGCTGACCCCCAACGGCAAGCTCGACCGCAAGGCATTGCCCAAACCGGATGCCAGCCTGTCGCTCAAGGGCCATGTAGCGCCCGTCACCCCGCGTGAGCAGCAGGTAGCGGCGATCTGGGCCGAGGTACTGGAATTGCCCCGGGTGGGCCTCGACGATCATTTCTTCGAGTTGGGCGGGCATTCATTGCTGGCCACGCGGGTGGTGTCACGGGTGCGTCAGGCCCTGGCGCTGGAAGTCCCACTCAAGGCCTTGTTCGAACAGCCGCTACTGGGTGATTTCGTGCGGGCCTTGGGCGAGGAGGGCGTCACCGCGCCGGCGTTGATCAAGGCCGACCGCACGCAGCCTCTGCCGCTATCTTATGCCCAGGAGCGCCAGTGGTTCCTCTGGCAACTGGCCCCGGCCGGCGCCGCGTATCACATCCCCAGCGCCTTGCGTTTGCAGGGGCCGTTGGACCTGACCGCGCTGCAAGAGAGCTTTGATAGCTTGCTGGCTCGCCATGAAAGCCTGCGCACGTATTTCCGTCAGGACGCCACCGGCGCAGTTCAAGTCATTGACGCCCAGGGCCGGGTCGATATCGAGCAGGTCGACAGCGACTATGCCGGCCTCAAGGCGCGGGTCGCGCAGGTGGTCGCCCAGCCTTTCGACCTGCTGCGTGGGCCGCTGCTGCGGGTTACCTTGCTGCGCCTGGCCGAGGACGACCACGTGCTCGTGCTGGTGCAGCATCACATCGTCTCTGACGGCTGGTCGATGCAGTTGATGGTCGAAGAGTTGGTGCAGGCGTATGCCGCTAACAGCCAAGGCCAAGACGTGCAATTGCCGGCGCTGCCGATCCAGTACGCCGATTATGCCGTGTGGCAGCGCGGTTGGATGGAGGCGGGGGAGCAGGCGCGTCAACTGGCCTACTGGCGCGAGCTGTTGAGCGGCGAGCAACCGGTGCTGGAGTTGCCGTTCGACCATCCGCGCCCGGCACAGCCAAGCCATCGTGGCGCACGCTTGGGTATCGAGTTGCATCCGGAGTTGTTGGGCAGTTTGCGCGCACTGGCGCAGCACGCTGGCGTCACGCTGCCGATGCTGCTGCTGGCGTCTTACCAGGCGTTGCTACATCGCTACAGCGGCCAGGAAGATGTGCGCGTGGGCGTGCCGATTGCCAACCGCAATCGCCTGGAAACCGAGGGGTTGATCGGCTTCTTCGTCAACACCCAAGTGCTCAAGGCCGATATCCACGGGCAAATGAGCACCGAGCAACTGCTGCACCAGGTGCGTCAGCGTTCCCTGGAGGCCCAGGCTCACCAGGACCTGCCGTTCGAACAGCTTGTGCAGGCATTGCAACCGGAGCGCAGCCTTAGCCTGAGCCCGTTGTTCCAAGTGTTGTTCAACCACCGTGTGAGCGCTGCCGACAGCCATCTGCATCGCCTGGCCGACCTGCACGTCGAAGTCCTGGACCTGGACGAAGGCGTGGCCCAGTTCGACCTGGCGCTGGATGTGGAAGAAAGCCAGACGGCCCTGCGGGCCTCTCTGAGTTATGCCACCGATCTGTTCGCCGTGGCGACCATCGAGCGCATGGCCGGGCATTGGCAGAACCTCTTGCGGGCAATGGTGATCGACCCACAGCAACCCATCAGCCAATTGAGCTTGCTGGGCGAGGATGAGCAACAGCAGATTCTTGAGCTGTGGAATCAGGCCGACACCGGTTTTTCAGCCGAGCGCCTGGTGCATGAATTGGTCGGCGATCGCGCCCGGCAAACCCCGGACGCAGTGGCGGTTAAATTCGACGCGCAAACCCTGACTTACGGTGAACTGGATCGCCAGGCCAACCGCCTGGCCCATGCCTTGATCGCCCGTGGCGTCGGCGCGGAAGTGCGGGTGGCCATCGCCATGCCGCGCAGTGCCGAGATCATGGTGGCGTTCCTGGCGGTGATGAAAGCCGGCGGTGTGTATGTGCCGCTGGATATCGAATACCCACGTGATCGCCTGCTGTACATGATGCAAGACAGCCGTGCGCAACTGCTGCTGACTCACAGCCGGGCGTTGCAGCAACTGCCAGTCCCCGAGGGTCTGGATACTCTGGCGATTGATCGCACCGAAGAATGGGCCGGTTACAGCGATACGGCACCGGATGTGGCTCTGGATGGCGACAACCTCGCCTACGTGATCTACACCTCCGGCTCCACCGGTTTGCCCAAGGGCGTGGCGGTGTCACACGGCCCGCTGGTGGCGCATATCATCGCCACTGGCGAGCGCTATGAAACCTCCCCGGCCGATTGCGAATTGCACTTCATGTCCTTCGCCTTCGACGGCTCCCACGAAGGCTGGATGCACCCGCTGATCAATGGCGCCAGCGTGTTGATCCGTGATGACAGCCTATGGCTGCCGGAATACACCTACGAGCAGATGCATCGCCATAACGTGACCATGGCGGTATTCCCCCCGGTGTACCTGCAACAGTTGGCCGAACATGCCGAGCGCGACGGCAACCCTCCTGCGGTGCGCGTCTACTGCTTTGGCGGTGATGCGGTGGCCCAGGCCAGCTATGACCTGGCCTGGCGCGCGCTGAAGCCTGAATACCTGTTCAACGGCTACGGCCCGACCGAAACCGTGGTCACGCCGTTGCTGTGGAAGGCACGCAAGGGCGACCCTTGCGGCGCCGTCTACGCGCCCATCGGCACCTTGTTGGGTAACCGCAGCGGTTATGTCTTGGACGCGCAACTGAACCTGCAACCTATCGGCGTGGCCGGCGAGTTGTACCTGGGCGGCGAGGGCGTGGCGCGGGGTTATCTGGAGCGCCCGGCACTGACTGCCGAGCGTTTCGTGCCGGACCCGTTCGGCAAGCCCGGCAGCCGCGTGTATCGCAGTGGCGACCTGACCCGCGGGCGTCCGGATGGCGTGGTGGATTACCTGGGGCGTGTCGACCATCAGGTGAAAATTCGCGGTTTCCGTATCGAACTGGGGGAAATCGAAGCGCGTTTGCGTGAGCAAGCCAGTGTCGGTGAAACCGTGGTGGTCGCCCAGGAGGGGCCGACCGGCAAACAACTGGTGGCCTATGTGGTACCGGCCGACGCCAGCCTGGCCGACCAGGTTGAGTTCCGTGACGCCCTGCGTCGTGCCCTGAAAGCCGACCTGCCGGACTACATGGTGCCCAGCCACTTCGTATTCCTGGCGCAGATGCCGCTGACCCCCAACGGCAAGCTCGACCGCAAGGGCTTGCCGCTGCCGGATGCGAGCCAGATGCAGCAGCAGTACCTGGCCCCGCAAACCGAGCTTGAGCAGCAGATCGCCACGATCTGGGCCGACATCCTGCACCTGCCGCAAGTGGGCCTGAACGACAACTTCTTTGATGTCGGTGGCCACTCCTTGCTGGCGATCCAGATTACCTCGCGGGTGCAGGCCGAGCTCGGCCTGGACGTACCGTTGATGGAACTGTTCCAGACTGAATCGCTGCGCGCCTACGTGCAGGCCGCAGCCACTTTCCGCGCCGGCAGCGTGGAAGATTTTGATGACCTTCGTGACTTCTTGAGCGAACTAGAGGCGATTTGAACCATGCTTTCCAACCCGAATATCGACCTGGTGTCGCGCTTTCTTCGCTTGCCTCTGGAGCAGCGCCAGCAGTTTTACCAGCGCCTGCAAAGCCGGGGCATGAGTTTCGCTCAACTGCCGATTGCTCCGACCCGCCACGACAGCGACACACCGACGTTGTCTTACGCCCAGGAACGCCAGTGGTTCCTCTGGCAACTGGACAAGGACAGCACCGCCTACCACATCCCTGGCGCCCTGCGTTTGCACGGGCACTTGGACCTGGCAGCGTTACAACGCAGTTTCGACAGCCTGCTGGCCCGGCATGAAAGCTTGCGCACGCAATTGGTCGATGACGGTCAACGCCTGTGGCAGGCAGTGATGCCGCAGGCGCGGGTGCAGATCCAGCAGGCGCATGTCGACCAAGCGCAGTTGATGGCGCGGGTGGAAGAGGAGGTGGCGCGGCCGTTCGATTTGCACCAGGCGCCGTTGTTGCGTGTGACGCTGTTGCAACTGGCCGAGGATGAGCATGTGCTGGTGATGGTGCAGCACCACATCGTCTCCGATGGCTGGTCGATGCAGGTGATGGTGGAGGAACTGGTGCAGCTCTACGCCGCCCATAGCCAGGGCCATGACCTGCAACTCCCGGAACTGCCGATCCAGTACGCCGACTACGCGCTGTGGCAACGCGGCTGGATGGAAGCCGGGGAACAGGCGCGCCAACTCGCGTATTGGCAGGCCCTGCTGGGCGGCGAGCAACCGGTGCTGGAATTGCCGCTTGACCGCCCGCGCCCGGCGCAGCAAAGCCATCGCGGTGCAAGCCTGCAGGTGCATCTGCAACCGACGCTGGTGGCGGGGCTCAAGCGCCTGGCGCAGCAAGAGGGCGTGACCGCGTTCATGCTACTGCTGGCGTCGTTCCAAGCCCTTTTGTATCGCTACAGCGGGCAGTCGGATATCCGCATTGGCGTGCCGAACGCCAACCGTAACCGCGTCGAAACCGAGCGGCTGATCGGCTTCTTCGTCAACACCCAGGTACTCAAGGCTGACCTTGACGGGCAGATGAGCTTTGCCGAGCTGCTGCAACAAACCAAACGCCGCGCCCTGGAGGCCCAGGCCCATCAGGACCTGCCGTTCGAACAACTGGTGGTGGCGTTGCAGCCCGAGCGCAGCTTGAGCCACAACCCATTGTTCCAGGTGATGTTCAACCACCAGACCGATGCCCAAGGCGGCCGCGAAGGCCAGCAGTTACCGGGCCTGCGTGTGGTGGAACTGGACTGGGACAGCCAGACCACCCATTTTGACCTGAGCCTGGACACCCATGAATCCGCCGACGGGCTTTGGGCCGCGCTGACCTACGCCACCGACCTGTTCGATGCCGCCACCATCGAGCGCTTGGCGCAACATTGGCAGCACCTGCTGCAGGCGGTGGTGAGTGCACCCCGCAGCCGCCTCTGTGAACTGCCAATAGTGGGTGCCGCTGAGCAACACAGGATGCTCCAGGACTGGAACACTCCGGCCGGTGTCACCCCCTTTGAGGCTGTACACCGGCTGTTTGAAGCCCAGGCTGATCAGCAGCCGGAACGTCAAGCCCTGGCCCTGGATGATCAGACCCTCAGCTATGGGGAACTGAACCGTCAGGCCAACCGCCTGGCGCATTACCTGCTGGCTCAGGGCGTCGGCCCCCAAGGGCTGGTGGGGATCGCCGTGGAGCGCTCCTTTGCCATGGTGGTCAGCTTGCTCGCGGTGCTCAAGACAGGAGCGGCCTATGTGCCGCTGGACCCTGAGTACCCCCGCGAACGCCTGGCGCATATGCTTGAGGACAGTGGTGTGGGCCTGGTGTTGACTCAATCGCACCTGCATGGGCGCCTGCCGTTGCCGGCCCAGGTGCTGGCGGTGGACATCGACCGGGTCCAGGCGCAGTTGGCGTTGCGTGCCGACGATAATTTGCCGGTTGATGTCGAGCCCCAGAGCCTGGCGTATGTGATCTATACCTCCGGCTCCACAGGCAAGCCCAAGGGGGTTGCCATCAGCCATGCAGCACTGAGTGAGTTCGCTGGCATCGCGGCGGATTACTCGCAGCTGGTTGCCCAGGACCGAGTGTTGCAGTTTGCCACCTTGAACTTCGACGGTTTCGTCGAGCAGCTGTACCCGGCGCTGACCCTTGGTGCCACCGTGGTACTGCGTGGCCCGCAGTTGTGGGACGGTGCCGAGCTGTACCGGCAGATCATCACCCAGGGCGTTACCCTGGCCGACTTGCCCACGGCCTACTGGAAGCTGTTCCTGCAAGATTGCCTGGCAGCAGGCCCAAGGACCTATGGTGCCTTGCGCCAGATCCATATCGGCGGCGAAGCCATGCCGTTGGACGGCCCGCTGTTGTGGCAGCGCGCCGGGCTCGGCCATGTGCGCTTGCTCAATACCTACGGGCCTACCGAGGCCACCGTGGTTTCCAGCGTGCTGGACTGCACTGACCCGAGCGCCGTCAGCGCCGGCGGTGCCAGCCCCATTGGCCGGGCGCTACCAGGGCGTGGCCTGTATGTGCTGGACCGTGATCTGAACCTGCTACCGCTGGGCGCCGTGGGTGAACTCTATATCGCCAGCGCCAATGGCTTGGCCCGTGCGTATTTGCAGCGGCCAGGCCTGACCGCCGAGCGCTTTGTCGCTGACCCGTTCAGCCCATCCGGCGAGCGCCTGTACCGCACCGGCGACCTGGCGCGCTATCGCGCCGATGGTGTGGTGGAATATGTCGGGCGGGTCGATCACCAGGTCAAGGTCCGTGGTTTTCGCATAGAACTGGGTGAGATCGAAACTGTGCTGCTGGCCCAGGACAGCGTGCGTGAAGCGCTGTTGCTGGCTGCCGACAACCAACTGCTGGCCTATCTGGTACCTGCGCAGACGCTGTCTGAAACCGAGCGCGCCGAGGTGGGCGAACAGCTGATGGCCACCTTGCGCGACCACCTGCCGGACTACATGGTGCCGGCGCACCTGATCTTCCTCGACCGCATGCCGCTCAACCCCAACGGCAAGCTGGATCGCCAGGCCCTGCCCAAGCCAGATGCCAGCGTGGAACAACAGGATTGGCGGGTGCCGGTCACCCCGTTGCAACAACAGGTGGCGGCGATCTGGGCGGCTATTCTGGGGGTCGAACGGGTGGGCTTGAACCAGCACTTCTTCGAACTGGGCGGGCATTCCTTGTTGGCGATGCAGGTGGTGTCACACATCCGCCAGACCCTGAGCCTGGAAGTGCCGCTCAAAGCCGTGTTCGAACACCCGCGGCTGGAGGCGTTTGTCGCGGCCATGCAAGCCCAGGAGAGCCCATCGCCAACGGCGCCGGCCCTGCTGCCGGCGGGGCGCGTGCAGCCGTTACCGCTGTCTTACGCCCAGGAGCGACAATGGTTTCTCTGGCAACTGGAACCCCACAGCGCGGCGTATCACATTCCCAGCGCGCTGCGCCTGAAAGGGCAATTGGACCTGGCTGCGTTGCAACGCAGTTTCGATAGCTTGCTGGCGCGTCATGAAAGCCTGCGCACCCATATCCGCCAGGATCACGACGGCGCGGTGCAAGTGATTGAGCCGCCAATGTCCTTGCCGATCACCCAGGCTGATGTCGATGACGCCCAGCTCAAAGCCAGGGTGAAAGCGCTGATCGCCCAGCCGTTCGACCTGCAACAAGGCCCGTTGCTGCGTGTCACGCTGTTGCGCTTGGCCGCCGACGAGCATGTGTTGGTGTTGGTGCAACATCACATCGTCTCCGATGGTTGGTCGATGCAGTTGGTGGTCGAGGAACTGGTGCAGTTGTATGCCGGTTACAGCCAGGGCCAGGACGTGCAGTTGCCGGCGCTGCCGATCCAGTATGCCGATTATGCCGTATGGCAGCGCAGTTGGATGGACGCCGGTGAAAAGCAACGTCAACTGGCCTACTGGCGTGAACTGTTGGGCGGTGAGCAGAGCGTGCTGGAGTTGCCGTTCGATCATCAGCGCCCGGCTGTGCAGAGCCACCGCGGCGCGCGCCTGGCGTTCGAGCTGGCGCCCGAACTCACTCAGGGGCTCAAGGCTTTGGCCCAACAGCAGGGCGTGACCCTGTTCATGTTGCTGCTGGCATCGTTCCAGACTTTGTTGCACCGCTACAGCGGCCAGGAAGAAATACGTGTCGGCGTGCCGATTGCCAACCGCAATCGCAGCGAGACCGAGCGCTTGATTGGTTTCTTCGTCAACACCCAGGTGCTCAAGGCCGATGTGCATGGGCAGATGAGTGTCGAGCAGTTGCTGCAGCACGTTCGGCAACGCGCCCTGCAAGCCCAGGCCCATCAGGATTTACCGTTCGAACAACTGGTCGAAGCCCTGCAACCTGAGCGTAGCCTGAGCCACAACCCGCTGTTCCAGGTCATGTTCAATCATCAGACTGACGTCGGCCAGGCTCAGGTTCAGCACCAATTGCCAGGGCTGCGGGTAGAAGGCCTGGACTGGGACAGCAAGACCGCACATTTCGACCTGGACCTGGATATTCAGGAGTCCACCGAAGGTATATGGGCCACCTTGGGTTATGCCCAGGACCTGTTCGAAGCCAGCACCGTGCAACGCATGGCGCGTCACTGGCAGAACCTGCTGCAAGGTATGGTCGCCAACCCACGACAGCAGCTCAGCCAGTTAAGCCTGCTGGACGCGACCGAACAACAACAGATCCTGCAACTGTGGAACCGCACGGAGTCTGGCTTTTCGGCCGAGCGCCTGGTGCACGAATTGGTCGGCGATCGCGCCCGCGAAACCCCGGACGCGGTGGCGGTGAAATTCGACGCGCAAACCCTGACTTACGGCGAACTGGATCGCCAGGCCAACCGCCTGGCCCATGCCTTGATCGCCCGTGGCGTCGGCCCGGAAGTGCGGGTGGCCATCGCCATGCCGCGCAGTGCCGAGATCATGGTGGCGTTCCTGGCGGTTATGAAAGCCGGCGGTGTGTATGTGCCGCTGGATATCGAATACCCACGTGATCGCCTGCTGTACATGATGCAAGACAGCCGCTCGAAATTGCTGTTGACCCATTCGGCCGTGCAACACCGGTTGCCGATCCCGGACGGCCTCGACGCCTTGGCGGTGGATCAGGTGCAAGCCTGGTCGGATTACAGCGATACGGCCCCGACTGTGGCGCTGGACGGCGACAACCTCGCCTACGTGATCTACACCTCCGGTTCCACCGGTTTGCCCAAGGGCGTGGCGGTGTCACACGGCCCGCTGGTGGCGCATATCATCGCCACTGGCGAGCGCTATGAAACCTCCCCGGCCGATTGCGAACTGCACTTCATGTCCTTCGCCTTCGACGGCTCCCACGAAGGCTGGATGCACCCGCTGATCAACGGCGCCAGCGTGTTGATCCGTGACGACAGCCTGTGGCTGCCGGAATACACCTACGAGCAGATGCATCGCCATAACGTGACCATGGCGGTGTTCCCACCGGTGTACCTGCAACAGTTGGCCGAACATGCCGAGCGCGACGGCAACCCGCCGGCGGTGCGGGTGTACTGCTTTGGCGGTGATGCGGTGGCCCAGGCCAGCTATGACCTGGCGTGGCGCGCGCTGAAACCCAAGTACCTGTTCAACGGCTATGGCCCGACGGAAACCGTGGTCACACCGCTGTTGTGGAAGGCACGCAAGGGCGACCTATGTGGCGCCGTCTACGCGCCCATCGGCACTTTGTTGGGTAACCGCAGTGGCTACGTGTTGGATGCGCAACTGAACCTGCAACCCATCGGCGTAGCCGGCGAGTTGTACCTGGGCGGCGAGGGCGTGGCCCGGGGTTATCTGGAGCGTCCGGCGTTAACCGCCGAACGCTTCGTGCCGGACCCGTTCGGCAAGCCCGGCAGTCGCGTATATCGCAGCGGCGACCTGACCCGCGGGCGTCCGGATGGCGTGGTGGATTACTTGGGGCGTGTGGACCATCAGGTGAAGATTCGCGGTTTCCGTATCGAACTGGGGGAAATCGAAGCGCGCTTGCGTGAGCAAGCCAGTGTCGGTGAAACCGTGGTGGTGGCCCAGGAGGGGCCGACCGGCAAACAACTGGTGGCCTATGTCGTACCACTGGACCCGACGCTCCTGGGTGATGCTGTCGCTCAATCAAACGGTCGCGAAACCTTGCGGCGCGCCTTGAAAACCCGCTTGCCGGACTACATGGTGCCGACGCATTTGATGTTCCTTGAGCGTATGCCGCTGACCCCCAACGGCAAGCTCGACCGCAAGGGCTTGCCGCTGCCGGATGTGAGTCAGATGCAGCAGGTGTATGTGGCACCTCAGAGCGAGTTGGAGCAGAAGATCGCCGCGATCTGGTCCGATGTGCTACGTCTGCCGCAGGTGGGCTTGCATGATAATTTCTTCGAACTGGGCGGCGATTCGATCATTTCGATTCAACTGGTCAGCCGCGCTCGCCAGGCCGGTGTGCGTTTCACGCCCAAAGAGTTGTTCCAGCATCAGACTGTGCAGAGCCTGGCGACGGTCGCGAGGGAAGGCGACGGTGTAGTGCAGATGGATCAGGCGCCGCTGACTGGCGATTTGCTGTTGTTGCCGGTGCAACACAGTTTTTTTGCCGATGAGATTCCCCAGCGTCATCACTGGAACCAATCTGCGGTGCTGCAACCGCACCAGCCGTTGCAGGTACCGCTGTTGTTGGCCGCACTGCAGGCGTTGATCGTGCATCACGATGCCTTGCGCAGCACCTTTGTCGAGGGCGCACAGGGCTGGAGCGCGGCCTACCGTGGTCCGGATCAGCACCAGGCTGAACAGGTGCTATGGCAAACCACATTGAACAGCGTCGAAGAACTTGAGGCCTTGGGCGAAGAGGCCCAGCGCAGTCTCGACTTAGGCGCAGGCCCGTTATTGCGTGCGGTGTTGGCGCAGTTGGCCGATGGTTCACAGCGCTTGTTGCTGGTGATCCATCACTTGGTGGTGGACGGTGTGTCGTGGCGCATCCTGCTTGAAGACTTGCAAAGCACGTATCAACAACTGGCCCAAGGCGCCCCTGTGACACTGCCAGCCAAGACCAGCGCCACCCGCGCCTGGGCTGCTCGCCTGCAGACCTACGCCCACAGCCCGGCGTTACAACACGAGCTGGCTTGGTGGCAGACGCAATTGCAGGGCAGTCCGGTCGGTTTGCCGGGCGCCGATCCACAGGCGAGCCTGAGCAACCAACTGGCCCTGAGTGTGAGCACACACCTGGATGCCACCTATACTCGGCGCTTGCTGCACGACGCGCCGAGTGCCTATCGCACCCAGATCAATGACCTGCTGTTGACTGCCCTGGCGCGAGTTATTACGCGCTGGAGCGGCGAGGCTTCGACGTTGATCCGGCTTGAAGGTCATGGCCGCGAAGATCTGTTCGATGACATCGACCTGACTCGCACTGTCGGTTGGTTCACCAGCCTTTACCCTGTGCAACTGGCACCGGCCGATTCCCTGGCTGCTTCCCTCAAGCGCATCAAGGAGCAGCTGCGAGCCGTGCCCGACAAGGGCCTGGGGTTCGGTGCCCTGCGTTACCTGGGTAATGCCGCAACGCAACAGGCGTTGGCGGCCTTGCCGCAGCCGCGTATCACCTTCAACTATCTGGGGCAGTTCGATGCCAGCTTCGACAGCGGCGAACAGCCAGGACTGTTCACGCCGACCGCTGATGCCAGTGGTGCCGAGCAAAGCCCGCAGGCACCTTTGGGCAACTGGCTGGAAATCAATGGTCAGATCTATGGTGGCGAGCTGAAGTTGAACTGGAGTTTCAGCCAGGCGATGTTCGGTGAAGCAACCGTCAAGTGCTTGGCCGACGACTATGCCTTGGAGCTCAAGGCTCTGATTGATCATTGTTGTGAGTCGGCGCATCAGGGCGTGACGCCGTCGGACTTCCCGTTGGCGCGGTTGTCCCAGGACCAGTTGGATGGCTTGGCACTGAACGTGGTGGAGGTCGAAGACCTGTACCCATTGTCACCCATGCAGCAAGGCATGCTGTTCCAATCGCTGTACGGCGAAGGTTCGGGTGACTACATCAACCAGATGCGCATTGATGTGCAGGGCCTGGATGTGGCGCGCTTCCACCAGGCCTGGCAGGTGGCGGTGCAACGCCACGAGATCCTGCGTAGCGGTTTTGTCTGGCAGGCGGAGCTTGAACAGCCTTTGCAGGTGGTCTACAAGCAGGTGCGCCTGCCGTTCATGGCGTTGGATTGGCAGACCCGTAAGGACTGCAACCAGGCCCTGGATGAGCTGGCCGAGTCGGCACGCACCCAGGGTTTTGTCCTGGAGCAGGCACCGCTGTTGAGCTTGACGCTAGTACGCACGGGGGCGACGAGCTACCACCTGATCTACACCAATCACCATATTTTGATGGATGGCTGGAGTGGTTCGCAGCTGTTCGGCGAGGTGTTGCAACAGTATGCCGGTGAGCCGCTGCCAGCGCCGACCGGGCGGTACCGCGACTACATCGCCTGGTTGCAGGCACAGGACAAAGCCGTCAGCCAGGCGTTCTGGCAGGCGCAACTGGTCAACTTGCAGGCGCCCACGCGCCTGGCCGGTGCCGTAGAGGCTGAGGTGGATGCGGCCAAGGCGGTCAATGGCGAGCATCGCTTGAGCCTGGATGCTGCGCAAACCGAACACCTCAAAGCCTTCGCCCAACGTTACAAGGTGACCCTCAATACTCTGGTGCAAGGCGCCTGGTTGTTGCTGTTGCATCACCACACCGGGCAAGCCACCGTAGCATTCGGCGCCACGGTAGCAGGGCGTCCGGCGGAACTGCGTGGCATTGAACAGCAGGTCGGCTTGTTCATTAACACGCTGCCGGTGGTGGCGACGCCGGATGCGCAAATGTTGGTCAGCCATTGGCTGGAGCAACTCCAGCAACAGAACGTTGGCTTGCGTGAGCATGAACACACGCCGCTGTTCGAGATCCAGCGTTGGGCCGGGCTGGGTGGAGAAGCGCTGTTCGACAGTATCCTGGTGTTCGAGAACTACCCGGTGTCCGAGGCGCTGGAGCAGGGCGCACCGTCGGGGCTGCGTTTTGGCGCAGTGCACAGCCTGGAACAGACCCACTATCCATTGACCGTGTTGTTGGCTATAGGCCAGACACTGGGCTTGGAGTTCAATTACTCCCGCCAGGCTTTCAGCGGCGCGCATATCCAGCGTTTGGCCGAGCACTTCCAGCAGTTGCTGCTGGCCATGGCCAGCGACGGCAGTCAGCGCCTTGGCGCGTTGCCCTCAGTGGCGCAGGCCGAGCGTCAGTGGGTATTGCATGATTGGAACGCCACTGCGGTGGATTACCCGCTGGATCAAGCGGTCCACACGCTGATCGAGGCTCAGGTGCTGCGTACACCGGATGCACCTGCCTTGATTTTCGCGGGGCAAGCCTTGAGTTACAGCGCGTTGAACGCCCGGGCCAATCGCCTGGCACATCGCTTGATGGCGGCCGGGGTTGGCCCGGATGTGCTGGTGGGGCTGGCGGCAGAGCGCTCGGTGGAGATGGTGGTTGGCCTGTTGGCGGTGCTCAAGGCCGGTGGCGCTTATGTGCCGCTGGACCCCGAGTATCCTCGTGATCGCCTGGCGTACATGCTGCAGGACAGTGGTGTGCAACTGCTGTTGACCCAGGCTCATCTACTGGCGCAACTGCCGGTTCCTGCCGGTGTGCAAACCCTGGTGCTGGAACATGGCGATACCTGGCTGGAAACCTTCAGCAGCCACAACCCGAATATCCCGGTGCACAGCGAAAACCTTGCCTATGTGATCTACACCTCCGGCTCCACCGGTCAGCCCAAGGGCGCTGGCAACCGCCATATCGCGCTGACCAACCGCCTGTGCTGGATGCAACAGGCATATGGGCTCACGCCGCACGACAGCGTGTTGCAGAAAACTCCGTTCAGCTTTGACGTGTCGGTGTGGGAGTTTTTCTGGCCGCTGATGACCGGCGCGCGTCTGGTAGTGGCGGCACCGGGCGATCATCGTGATCCAGCCAGGCTGGTACGGCTGATCAACGAGCAACAGGTCACCACCTTGCATTTCGTGCCTTCCATGTTGCAAGCGTTCTTGCAAGACGCGGCGGTTACTTCATGCCAGAGCCTGCAACACATCGTTTGCAGTGGGGAGGCGTTGCCTGCGGATGCCCAGCAACAGGTGTTCGTCAAATTGCCCCACGCCGGCTTGTACAACCTGTACGGCCCTACCGAAGCCGCTATCGACGTAACCCATTGGACCTGTGTCGAGGAAGGTCGCGACGCCGTGCCCATTGGCCGACCCATTGCCAACCTGGGCTGCTACGTGCTGGACGACAACCTGGAACCTGCGCCAGTGGGTGTGCTGGGCGAACTGTATTTGAGCGGTATTGGCTTGGCGCGGGGTTATCACCGCCGTGCGGCGCTTACCGCCGAGCGGTTTGTGACCGACCCGTTCGGCAGCGGCACACGTCTGTATCGCACCGGTGACCTGGCGCGTTATCGCGATGATGGCGTGATTGAATATGCCGGGCGCATCGATCACCAGGTCAAACTGCGCGGCCTGCGCATAGAGTTGGGCGAAATCGAAGCGCGCCTGCTGGAGTTCGACAATGTCCGCGAAGCCGCGGTGCTGGCGGTGGACGGTACCCACCTGGTGGGTTACCTGGTGCTGCAACAGCCCCTTGAAGAGTGGAAGGCAGGGGTGGTTGCACACCTCGCCGAGCAGTTGCCCGACTACATGGTCCCGGCGCAGTGGGTGCTGCTGGCGCAGATGCCGTTGAGCCCGAACGGCAAGCTGGACCGTAAGGCGTTGCCCAAGCCAGAGGCTCACGGTGCCGCGCAATACCAGGCGCCCGTGAGCGAGATGGAGCAGCAAATCGCAGCGGTCTGGAGCGAGGTGCTGGAGGTGGAGCGCGTAGGGCTCAACGACAACTTCTTCGAGCTCGGTGGCCATTCATTGCGAGTGCTGATGCTCAAGGAGCGAATTCGCAAGGTCAGCGGCGTGAACCTGTCTGTCAGCCAACTGATGCTTAACCCTACTGTGGCGGGACAGGTCAAATGCCTGCAGGGCAATAGCCGGTCTTCGTTGATCGTCAAGCTCAACCAGCAGACGCAAGGCACGCCGTTGTTCCTGTTCCACCCAAGCTTCGGCTCGGTGCATTGCTACACCGCGATTGCCCTGGCCTTGCGCGAGCAGCGCCCGGTGTTCGGGGTCATGTGTCGTGCCTTGGCCGAAGAGGGCGCCACGGTGCCGCAATGGCAGGTAATGGTCGAGGACTACACCGCGCAATTGTTGGTGGCCCAACCCCAAGGCGCGTTCCGCGTGGGTGGCTGGTCATTGGGCGGCAACCTGGCGATGGAGGTCGCCTACGGCCTGGAGCAAGCCGGCCGAGAAGTGGAGTTTGTCGGCTGGATCGACGCTGCGCCGCCGCAATGGGTTACACCCTATTGGGACGCAGCGGTGGTCGAGGACGCTCGCGAGATCTCAGCCAATGAGCGCCGCGCAGCGTTGCTGGGGGTTATGTTTCCTGAGTTCGCCGAGTCCATCCAACACGCCTGGCAGCAATGCCAACGGGATAGCGAGGATGAAGCGGGACAATGGCAGGAATTTGTGAACTGGGCTGAACAGTCTTTGGGCGAAGCCTTCACGGTGATCAAGGATGAATTACTGCGTGGCAATGAGGCGCAGATTTCCTGGGACGTTGACCGGGCACTCAGTGAGCGTTTGCTGCAAGCTGACTTCAAGCCGATCAAGGCACCCGTCACTTGTTGGTGGGCGTCCATGAGCCGGGCAGGGCGCTTCAAGGACCTGATCGAGCAGCAAATGGCAACGGTGATCAGCCAAGGGCGCATCGAGCGCTCAGTGATGATCGAGACCGATCATGACGGCATTATCGACAGCGCGGTGTTTATCAGCAGTTTGGTAGAGGCGTTGAGGTAAGCCGCCGCTCAACCACAAAAACCCGGATCCAGTGTCCGGGTTTTTTTATGCTCCAATCCCTCTTCGCCAGTATCTCTGCACGCGCAAAAAAAAAAGCCCGGTGAGCATGGGGTGCTCACCGGGCGTTTGATCGATTGACGCGTGGAGTCAGAAGTCCCAGCGCGTGCTGACCATCACATTACGTGGCTCACCGTAGGCGGCCGAGTTATAGAAGCCCACGTTGGTGTAGTAAGACTTGTCGAAGATGTTGTTGAAGTTGACGGTAGCCGACAGGTTCTTGGTGACCTGGTAGCGGGTCATCAAGTCCACCAGCCAGTAGGACTCCTGGGTGATGTCCTGGTTTTTCTCAAGTGGCCCGTTCCAGATCTCGTTCCAACCTTTGGTCTGCCAGCGTACACCGCCACCGATGGTGAACTTGTCCAGGTCGCCCTTGAGTTTGTAGGTGGTGTTCAGGTTGACCTGATGCTCGGGTTCGAAGGTGGAGAGTTTCTTGTCGTCTTCGTCTCGTACGATCTTGTGGGTGTAGCCACCTTGAAGTTGCCAGCCTGGGCTCAACTCACCGGAAATTTCCGCTTCGTAGCCTTTGGTGACGGCCTTGGAGCTCTTGAACGCCCAGTTGTTCGGGGCAGGTGTCTGGTTGTTGTAGGCGTCATCCGAGATGGGGCGGTTAGTCTCATGCACTTCGAAGTAAGCGATGCTGGTGTTGAGGCGGCCATCGAAAAACTCGCCCTTCAGGCCCAACTCGTAGTTCTGCCCTTCGTCTGGCTCCAGCAGCTTCTCGTTACGGTCCTTATAGGTGCTTTCCTGCGGTTGGAAAATATCGGTGTAGCTGGCGTATACCGAGAAGTTGTCGTTGAGGTCGTAGATGACACCGGCGTAAGGAATGAACCGCCCGGTTTCCTTGTAGGAAGGGTTGTTGCCAGTCACGTGATAGTTGGCCACGCGCCCACCCAGGATCACGTTCAGGTCGTCAATCACGTTGAAACGGGCGGTCAGGTAATACCCGGTTTGACGGATAGTGTCGTCGATGTGCTGTTGGGCAGGGCCGTAAATAGGCTTGGCGATATGGCCGTTCCAGTTATAGAAATCGACCTTGTTACCGCCAGGCCATTCCGGCGACCAGTACCCCTTGCCTTGCCAGCGTGAGGTGCCGATCGAGCCGCCCACCACCAGTTCATGCTCGCGGTCAAACAGGCTGAAAGGGCCGGTGGCGTAGAGGTCGGCCGAGGTGCTCTTGGTCTCGCCGGTGTATTTCTGCCCGTTGATCTCAGCGGTGCCATCGGCTGCCGGCTGGACGAATTGGATCGAACCCAGGTCGGCGTGGTAGCCGTTGATCTTGTGGTCGAGCTGGAGTTTGGTCACCCAGCCGTCGCCCAGGTCATGCTCGAGCATGGCAAAGGCGGTACGCGTGTTTTGCTCCCACGAACTCCAGGTGGTGCCGTTGTTGTAGGAGCGCGGCATTTTGTTGATGCTGCCGTTGGAGTTGACCAGCGGGAAGGAGCCGGACCAACTGGAACCCTGCGGAATGTTGTCCTGGTAATCGAAGCCCACCGTCAGCATGGTATCGGGAGACAGGTCGAACTCGGTGATGCCGTAGTAGGTTTCGGTCTTGCGCGAGTAGTGGTCCATAAAGGACTTCTTGTCCTGATACGCAGCGACCGCACGGCCACGGATATTGCCGCTGTCGGTCAAGGGGCCACTGACATCCACTTCGCTGCGGTAGTTGTCCCAGGAACCCGCCCCCAATTGCACATGGCCCTTGAATTCCGCGGTTGGCTTCTTGCGGATCAAGTTGATGGTCGCACCCAGGGAACCGGCACCGTTGAGCAGGCCGGTAGCGCCCTTGAGGACTTCAACACGGTCGTAGATCGCCATGTCGCTCAGGGTGTTGCCCGCCGAATAGCCGACGTTACGCACAGTCGATGGAATACCGTCGTACTGGAAACTATTGACCGAAAAACCACGGGAATAGTAGTTGGTGCGGTCGGAGTCGTAGGCGGAAACGGTGATGCCCGGCGTATGGCGCATCACGTCATCCATGTTGTTGAGGCCAAAATCCTCGATGTGCTGGCGAGTCACCACGGTGATCGACTGGGGAGTTTGCCGTGGGGTCAACGTCAAACGTGTAGCCGTGGCAATCGTGCCAGGCGTGTAGGAACCAGAACCTTCGGTGACGTTGCCCAAGTAGTTGGCGGTCACTTGCGTCGGGCTCAGCTCCAGCCCGCCACCGCTACCAGCAGCAGTGACAGTCAAGGTGTTGCCATTGAGGTTATAGGTGGTCTGGCTACCGGCCAGCAATGCATTGATGGCCTGCTGCGGCTGCATCTTGCCCTTGACGGCGGGGCTGTTCTTGCCCTGCACATCGCCCGGGCTGTAGAGCACCTGCACATTGGTCTGGCGGCCAAATTCCTGCAGTGCGCTCCCCAGCGACTGCGCAGGAATATTCAACTCGATCTCCTGGGCCTGCACATAGCCTGCAATCGGCATCGACACAGCCAACGCCAAGGCACTGGGCAAGAGGTTGATGTTCAGGGCCCGGCGCATAGATAGCGCTTTGCTCAGGGGGCTGAGACCGAGTCGTGCTGGCATGGATGCTTTCTCTTCTATGTTTTAAGTGGGCAATTCTAAGTGTTTATTGAGGTTAGTTCTCATTACCACTAGTGAGACGTTCCTACTTCGCAAAACCGGAAAAAATTATTCCGGTACTTCATGCAGGCTCCATCTCATGCACCACCTGACCGGCGCGCAGGCGCACCAGATGATCGGCGATGTCGAAATAACGATCATCGTGGCTGATCACGATGATGGTCTTGCCCAGGCGTTTGAGGTCCGGCAGCAGCTCGGTGTAGAAGATGCGGCGGAAGGCCGGGTCCTGGTCGGCGGCCCACTCGTCGAACACCAGTACCGGGCGCTCTTCCAGCCAGGCATTGACCAGGGCCAGGCGCTTGCGTTGGCCGGTGGACAGGTCAGTGGTGCTGAACACGCCGTCCTTGACGCTGACCTTGTGCGCGATTTCCAGGCGCTCAAGGTATTTGGTGGCGCTGTCCAGGGACTGGGTGGCGCTGCCTTGTACCAGGTCATCGAACAAGTAATAGTCAGAAAACACCGTGGTGAACAACTGGCGATAATCGTCGCGCTCTGGGTCGGTCACCGCTGTACCGTTGAGCAGGATCTCACCCGCCTGAGGTGGATACAGGCCCAGCAGCAGCTTGATCAGGGTGGTCTTGCCGCTACCATTCTCGCCCACGACAAACACGATATCGCCTTGCTTGATGCTCAGGTTGATCGGCCCCAGGTGGAACGGTTGGCTGCCTTCAACCGCTGGCGGGCTGTAGCTGACGCTGCGCAGTTCAAGGCTGTTGACCACAGGCTTCGGCGCTTCACTGTCGTCCATCAACAAGTGGGGCTCGGGCGAAGAAAAACGTTCCGACAGTTCGCTGATGCGCCCGAAGGCAATCTTCGCCTTGCCAACCACGGGCAAGTAACCCAGCAGGTGCTCCAACGGGCCTTTCATATACAGCAGTACCAGCACGAAGCCGGTAATCACCGTGGGGTCGGGGTTGGGGTTGTAGGCCTGCATCGCCAGGGCCAGGCCGATGACCACGAAGAACAGCATCGAGCCAAAGGTCTTGGCCAGGATATAGATGTTGACTGAACGCACCTGGATATCGCTGATGCGGTCTGCGGTTTCCTGGATGCGGTGGGTGTTCATGCGAAACCGCCGCGGACGGTGCATGCGCAGTTCCTTGGCTCCCGAAGCAATCGCATTGTAGTAACGCTGCAATTCATCTTCGTGGCTGCGGGCCAGATCGAAGCCCTGGATGCCTTTGCCGCCCGCGATGAATTGCACGGCGCTGCCGATGATGATTGCGACCACCATCATCAGGAACATCGGCACGGACAGGTAAGCCAGGTAACCCAGGCATCCCAGGGTAACGGTGGCGGCGATGGCCAGGGGCGTGAAGGCAAAGGAAAAGTCGCTGATGGTGTCCACGTCGTGGGTCAGCACCGGGATCAGGCGGTGCGAGCGATATTGCTCGATCTGCCCGATGGGCGCTGACAGCACCTTTTCACCCAGGTCCTTGCGCAGGGCGGCAATGATCCGTTGCCCGACGTAGTTGGTGCCGATGTCGGAAATGATCGAGCTGACCAGCGCCACCACGCACAACGCGGCGAAGGTCAACACCACACCCTGAGTCATCCCCCCCGCCGAATGCAGGGCATTGTTAATCGTCGCCAACAGCAAGGTAATGGCCAGGCCGCCCGCCATGCCAAGGGCGACGGACACCGTCACGATGGTGCGAAAGGGCCTGAGCAATGCGAGCAAACCTTTGAAGGCGCCGCGCTTGGGGTCGGTCATAAATACTTCCCGGAAAGTGAAAAAGAGGGGGCTGGGCACACAGACCCTTACCCATGACAAACGAAGCTGTGGCGTGACTATTTAGCGCGGCGTGCCGGGCGGTGGCAGTGGGCGATAAATTGCCCGGGGCCTGGTTCGTTCTTGTTCTGTAGGCGCACGTGTATCAATGCCGTGCGTGGCCCTTTGAGCGAGAGCGAAACACATGACGAAAAAGAACCTGGTGTATGTCTGGTCCCTGAGAAATGCCGCCGCCGACAAGGCGGGGCAACCGGTGGCCTATAAAGACCACGAGCGCTATATGAAATCGGTGCTGGAGTTTCTGGTGGGCTCGCTCAACGACACGTCGCTGGGCGAGGCTTACAACCTCGTAGGCGTGGTGTATGACGACGATGAGCACAACCCGCGGGACCAGCAGTTGGTGGCGGACTACGGCTTCGCCTACCAGCCGGGTCGCCAGTGGCTGTACCCGGCGGACTTGCGTGTGCAGGGCACGTTGGTCAACGACCTGCTGCTCAGCGTGCCGTCGACCTATCGTCGCCTGCCACGGGGCAGCGCCGAACATGTCGCCGGCAAGCAGGATTTCGAGCGTCGGCTGCATGACACCCTGGTGGAGTTGAAGGCTGATATCGTGGTGCTGGATGGTTTGCTGGTGATCCTCGACGAACTGGTGCGCCCGGGTGCGCCGTTTGCGCGGCGCATCATGAACATTCATCCGGGCATCACTCGCATCGAATCGCCTTACGAACGCCGTGGGGCGTACGCCACCTGGAATGCGCTGTACGGCGCACGTGGGCAGGCGATTACCGACTGGGCAACCAAAGCGACTCAGGCGTGCGAGCCGTTGTATTGGACCGGTGCGTCATTCCATTACGTGGATAACGGCATCGACTCGGGAGAGGTGTTCCACGACGTGCTCAAGACCGAGATTTCGCCGGAGGACACCATCCTTGAGTTGCGCTGGAACAACTTCAACAACAGCCTGTTCCCGGCGCTGCATGAAGGCTTGGAGCTGTTGGCCAGACAAGGCTGAACAGGCGGGCGCGAACCCCTGTAGGAGCGAGCTTGCTCGCGAAAAACGTCAACGATTACGCGTGCTTCCTGAATAAACGCGGCGTTTATGAGTTTTTCGCGAGCAAGAACTAGGCGTCCCCCTCGCTCCTACAAGGTATTAGAGTTCGCGCACGACCCGAAACCCAATCCAATCCCCGCGCGTCTGCGGATAGATGTTGTTGCGATTGCCCGAGCGTGAAAACACCGGCGCCTCGCCCCAGTCATTGCCGCGAATCTGGTAGGCCTCGCAGTTGGGTTCCACCCAGGCACTGCCATCAGTTGGCGCGCCGACGTAGTTCGGATGCTCGCAATCAGCCACCCGCTCATACACATTGCCGTGCATGTCATACATGCCAAAGGCATTCGGTGGGTAGCTGCCCACGGGCGACGAATAGCTGTAGCCGTCCGCCGGGCCGTAGGTGTTGGCGTGCTGGGCGATGCTGTAGCCCTTGCCTTCGTCGAACGGGAAGGGGAACGGGCCGGTGGTGCCGGCGCGGGCGGCGTATTCGCGTTGGGCTTCGCTGACCATCTGGTACGTGTGCCCGGTCTTCTTGGACAGCCAGCTCACGTACTGCTTGATGTCGTCCATGTCCATGCACACCGCCGGCTGCCGTGGCCCCTGGGGGTAGCGCGGTTTGCTGGCGATGCATTCGCGGCCGGGGCGGTCGTCGCCATTGGCGATCTTGACCCCGGTCTGGCGCACGTAGCTGTCCCATTCGCCGGCGGTGACATGGAAGCGGCTCATGGCGAACGGCTTGGCGAAGGTCACCTCGTGCATCGGGCCTTCGTCAGGCTCGCGGCCCACTTCGTCGTCCGGCGTACCCATGGTGAAGGTGCCGGCGGGCAGCACCACCATTTCCGGGCAGTCCTTGCAGTCTTTGAAGACCTTGCCCGGTTGTGGGGCGGCGGCCTGGGCCAGGCCGGGCAGCAGGGCGCCGCACAGGGCGGTGAGTGCCAATGCGGTGAGCGGTTTGAGTCGGGATGGCATCATGGAGGCGTCTCGTTCAAAGGGAAAAGGGGTCATAACCGCTGGCTCAGCAGGGTCATGAAGCGCTGGATCTCATCGGAGTTGTTAAGCAGGCCCGGCGAGGTGCGAATCACCGGGCCAACGTCACGGTCCACCGCGTCCACCACCACGCGGTTTTTCATCAGGTAGGCCGCAACGGCATCGCTGTCCCGGTTCTTGACCCGAAAGAAGGTGAATCCGGCTGACAGCTCGGGGCTGCGCGGTGTCACCAGTTCGATCTGCGGGTGGGCCAGCAGTTGGTCCTTGAGTTCGGTGTTGAGGGCATGGATACGCGCCTGCACCGGCGCCTTGCCCAGTTGCAGGTGCAACTTGAAGGCTTCGTCGGCGGCCCAGCGATGTTCGAAGGCGTGGTAGCCGCCGGGCGTCATGGTCGTGGCGAAGTTTTTGTCTTCGGAGAAGGTCGGAATCATCGGTGTGACGTATTTGTTTTCGGTCTCGCGGGCGCACACCAGGCCGGTGCCCCGCGGGCCGAACATCCACTTGTGGGTGCCAGCGATGAAGAAGTCGCAGTGCATAGCGGGGAAGTCGAGGTCTTCCACGCCGAAGCCGTGCACACCATCGACGATATAGAGCAGGCGGTCCGGCTCGTCGCGGTTGCGGTTGTGTTCGTCCACCAGCTTGCCGATCTCACCGATGGGCAGTTTTACGCCGCTGCCGGATTGCACCCAGGTCATGCCCAGTACACGGGTGTTGGGGCGAATGTTGCGCTGGATATTGCCCAGCACTTCATCGGCCGAGACCTGATTGGGGTTTTTGAACAGGCGTATCTTGCGAACCTGGGTGTGCTCCTTGCGTACCCGGAAGTCCAGGCTGAACTCGGTGGCGTAATGCTCATGCACCGTGGTGAGGATTTCCTGGTCGGCGCGCACCTTGATCCCGCCATAGATCATCGCCAGCCCTTCGGACGTGCTGCCGGTGAGGGCGATCTGCGCTGGCGTGGCGTTCAGGTAGCGGCCTGCCCACTCGCGTACCTGGCCCTCACGCTTCCAGGTTTCCTGCAGGTCCCAGTCCATGGCCAGGCCAGGGTTACGGTCGATCTGTTGGCGGTAGCGTTCTATGGCCTCGCGCACGGGCCTGGGGTGCGAGGCCACCAGGAAGTTGGAAAAATGCAGGTAATTGGGGTCTTGGTTGAACAGTTGCTTCAATCCCGTCCATGGGTCGTTCGTAACGGCGGCTACTGCCTGAGGCAGCAACGCGGTGCCCAGCGGCAGGCTCGCGGCAAAGACGCCGGCCTGCTTGAGAAATGTACGGCGGTCGGTCATGGACTTACTTCGTGGTGGTTAGCGATTGGCCAATGGCTTGGCGGCTTTTTGTACCTGGTCCCACACCCGCAGGAAGTTGCCTCCCCACAGCTTGGCGATATCGGCTTCGGAGTAGCCGCGCTGGATCAGTTCGGCAGTGACGTTGCGCACCTCGCCGACGTTCTCCCAGCCCTGGAGGCCGCCGCCGTCGTTGAAGTCCGAGGCGATGCCGACATGATCGATGCCGATCTTGCGCACGGTGTAGTCGATGGCGTCGCCCAGGTCCTTGAGGGTGGCCTTGGGTTCTTCCTCGAGAATGCCGTACAGCGCGCTGGCATATTGGCCGAAGCGTTGCTCGGGCCAGGCGGCAATGATTGCATCGCCGGGCATCAGGGCCATGGCCAGGTTGGGCAGTGGCGGCAGGTCGAAGCGTGCGCGCAGAGCGTTGAGCTTGTCCTGAGTCGGCTGGCTCAAAGGGCGCAGGTAAGCGGGGAAGCCGACCACCTGCACCACGCCGCCGCTGTTCTTGATCAGTTGCAGTTCCTTGTCGCTGAGGTTGCGCGGGATATCCACTGACGCCCGAGGCGCCGAATGGGACGCCACCATCGGCGTGCGGCTCAACTGCGCGACCTGCTCCAGGGCCTTGGTCGACATCTGCGACACATCGATGATCACGCCCAGGTCATTGAGACGATGCACCGCCTGCTGGCCGATCGGCGACAGGCCTTCAAGGGCGTCGGGGGAGTCATTGAAAAACGGCAGCGGGCGCGACGAGTCGGACCAGGCGTTATTGCCGATGTAGCTGAACCCGAACATGCGCATGCCGCGTGCGGCCCACAGATCCAGCTGGTTCAGGTCGTTGCCCAGGGGGTAGGCGTTGAGCATGCTGATAAAAATCGCGAACTTGCCTTCACCGTGCAGGCGGCGCATATCGGCCGGGGTGTAGGCAATGCCCACCTGGTTGGGAAAGTCACGCACCATGCCGGAGATGATCTTGTAGCGCACCTCCTGCTCATGGCGAGCCTCTTCGACAAAACCGTCGGTGGGCTTGTGCGGGGCGTTGGCGCCGTTCCAGATTTCCGGCCAGCCGAAGATCGTCAGCGCGGCGCCCGACAATCGACCGCGGGCGGCCTTGGCCAGGTCGAACTGGCCGCTGCCATCCTTGTCGGCCTCGTTGCCCGCCGTGCCGAAATCCAGGGGCAGGGTGATGTGGCTGTCAAATGACAACAGGCGGTCCTGCATCTCATTGGCCTGCTTGATCACCTCCAGCGGGTAGCCGGCGTTGCCCTTGAACCACTGATCCCAGACCAGCAAGCCAGCCCCCGCGCCGATAGCCAGGGCCAGCGGCAGGCCGATATACAGCGCCTTTTTCGAACGTGATTTTGTCATTGCCATCTCAGTCAGTTGAGGCCTTTGCTATCAGGGAAGGACGAGCGATGACGGGGGAAATTTAGGTGGCGGGGGCAGGGCGGTAAATTTCATCGGGTTGCAAACGTTCTAGCTCTGATCAAGCCGTTTCCTAAGGTAGCCAATGACAATCTCTCGACGTGGGTTCATCGCAGGCCTGGCGCTGACCGGTGCAGCCGTGCCCGCGGCCTTTTATGCCCATCGCGAGTTGACACGGGAAGAAGAGTTTCCCATCACCCCCGGCGAAGCTACGGTCGACCTCGCTGACACTCAAGGCCAGCACCTGGCGAACACCCTGCGGGGCGTCTGGAGCCTGCGCCTGGAAGGCCGCGATGCGGGCCTTGCGGGCCTGCCGCTGCATGGCCTGGAGTTGCTGCTCGACATCGCTCCACGTGGGCGTGGCCTGCGCGGTTACCTGGACACCGCCGAGCAGCTGCGCGCTGAAGGCGAGCCGCGCTACCGCGTCTTGGGTGATGTGCTGACGGGCGAGGGCGCCGTGCTCTATTGGCGCTTGATCGACCGCGATTCAGCCGGCGGCGTGCCGGCCTATGAATTCAAAATGACCCTGGATGAAGTCTGGGCCGATTTCGGCAATGCCGGCAGCGCCACCCTCAGCGGGCACATCCTCGACCTGGACCGGCCCTTGGCGCTGACCGAACGCGACAACCGTTTTATCGCCCACAAACAACTGTTCCCCGAAGCCCGCCAGCGCATCGGTCTCAACCCGACCTTGCTGGCCTGGCTGGTTTCCCCCGAACATCGCCTGTTTCACCAACTGTGGCACGCCACCCGCGATCAGTGGCACAAGCTCTCCGAAGAGAAACGCGAGGCCCTGCGTGGCATCGGCTGGCAACCCGGGCCCCGTGGCCAGGAGCGCGACGCCCGCGGCAAGCGCAAGGACCGCAATGGGTCGGGCATCGACTTCTTCTTCATGCACCGCCACATGCTCGGCACCGCACGTTCCATGCAGGACTTGCCCTCCTGGCCGCAATTCCCCGCGCCGCAACCGCCGTTGGAGCGCGATCGCCTGGGCTTTGTACGCTACTTCGACAACCACGACGGTTTCGCACTGCCGCCCTGTTGGTCAGCGCCAGATGACGCCGACTACACCCAGTGGGTCAGCGATATCAAGGCGGCCGAGACCTACCACAGCAACTTCCAGGTGTGGGAATCCCAATACCGTGACCCACGCTACCTGGCCAAGTTGACCCTGGGCCAACTGGGCTCAGAAATGGAGCTGGGCCTGCACGATTGGCTGCATATGCGCTGGGCCTCGGTGCCCCGCGACCCGTCCAACGGCGCCCCGGTGCCCTTCGCCCGTGACCCCGCAGACTTTGCCGCACGTTGGTATGCGCCGGAGAATGACTTTCTGGGCGACCCGTTTTCATCCCATGTAAACCCGGTGTTCTGGCATTTCCACGGCTGGATCGATGACCGCATCGAAGACTGGTTTCGTGCTCACGAGCGCTTCAACCCAGGCGAGGTGAGCCGACTGGAAGTCAACGGCGTGGCCTGGTTTGCGCCAGGCCGCTGGGTGGAAATAGGTGACCCGTGGCTGGGCCCGGACACCCATGGCTGCAGTACCACACCGGGGCTGCAACAGGGGCGCTCGATGGAAATGGACCCGGAGATCATGAAGCTGGCCCTGCGCATTACCTTCGGTGCCGATGAAGAGCTGCTCAAGGGGCTGTTCAAACGTGTGCCGCAACGGCCATGGTATGCGCGGCATCTGAAACTCAAACGCGAGGCTTAGCAGGGGTTTTTAAACCTGCTCTTCCTCGCGCAATTGCGCACTCATCTCATCGCAACTGCGTGCCCAGTCGCTCAACCATTGCGGCATCGGCGGTGAGGTCTCGTCCAAGCCCAACTCGCGGATGAATTCGGCCGGGGCCAGGGTGCCCTTGGCGGATCGAAACAGCCCACGCATCACCACCACGCCGACCACCCGCCCATTGCTGACGAAGCGGTGCTCCATCAGGTTCCACTTGTGGTCCCAGCCGAGAATGCGAGTGTGCACTTCGAATACTTCGAACAGCTTCAATTCCCGGCGAAACTTGCCCCAGGTATCGCCGACTATCGGCATGGCCTTGTGGCGCAGTGCCACGCGAAAGGCGCCGGTGCGCAGCACAAAATCCATGCGCGCCACATCGGCCAGGGTGAAATACCGGCCATTGGTGACATGCCGGTTCAGGTCCAGGTCCAGCGGCCAGACCCGCATGCGCACCACCGTGGTAGCCAGGCCGTGAACCGGTTTGCGCCAGGGGCGGCGCAACAGCATGTGCAGTAATCGAAACCAGAGATTCATAAAAACGCCAGACAGTTGATCAATGGCCGCACTGTACGGGGGCGGAATCGGCTAAGGTAGATGCGTAAATGACTTATTACATGCGAAAAGTGCAAGCCGGAGTTTTTACATGCATGTCACCTTGCTCCTGGCGGATCAATGTTCCGCTGCCAGTGCCACCCTGGCCATGGAGATGCTCAGTGCGGCCAATCTGTTCGCTGACAGCCCGCCGTTTGAGGTGATGCTCGCCTCTATGGACGGCCAACCGGTGACAGCATGGGGCGGGCAGCGCTTGCAGGTGCAGGGCTCACTGGCGCAGATCGCGCACACCGACCTGGTGCTGATTCCCGGGTTTCTCTTTACCCTCAAGGAGGCTATGCCGACGTTTGCTGCCTACGGCCCCTGGTTGCGTGAGCAGCATGGGCAGGGCGCCGTGTTGGCGTCGATGTGCACGGCGGCCTTCATGCTGGCCGAGACCGGGCTATTGCACGGCTTGCGTGCGACGACTCACTGGGCATTTGCCGGGTTCTTCCGGCGTCGATATGCCCAGGTCAGCCTGGATGAGGGGCAGATCCTTTGCGAAGACAATCGCCTGATCACGTGCGGGGGCGCTACGGCGGCGATGGACTTGATGCTGCAACTGATCCGCCGTTTCGGCTCGCCGGAGCTGGCTCATACCTGCGGCAAGTACTTGCTGATCGATGCCGGCCGCACCGAGCAGTCGGCCTACGCGATGTGGTCGCTGCCCAAAAGCCACGGTGATGCGCAGATCCTGCGTGTGCAGCATTGGTTGGAGCAGCACTTTGCGCAGTCAATGGCGATCGATGAGGTGGCCCGGCGCTTTGGTTTTGGCGTGCGTAATTTCAAGCGGCGTTTCAAGGATGCCACTGGTTGTACGCCGATTGGCTACCTGCAAACCCTGCGCCTGGAACGAGCCAAGCAGATGCTGGAGTCAACACGCATGACCCTCGCCAGCATCACGTATGCCGTGGGTTATGAGGACAGCAACTCGTTTCGGCGTCTGTTCCAGCAACGGGTGGGGATGCTGCCGGCGGCGTATCGCAAGAAGTTCCTGGTTGCCCAGGGCGACGCCTATGTACCTGAGGCACCGAGGTCCTGACTTGCCTTGATGCCGGTCAGGTAGGCAGGCGCGCTGCATCGTGGTCGTGTATCACTTTTTTGCGCGGGGATTGCTTTGTGCAACACCGTGCAGCAATAGCGCCTCAAACACCCGCTGTACCCGTGGTTCATCGCTGTGGGCCACATTGAAGCGCATTGAGTCGCGGTGGGCCGGGTCGTAGCCGAAGAGCGCGCCAGGTGCCAGTACCATGCTGCGTTTCAGGGCTTCCTGGGCCAGGAGTTCGCCGTTTACGCCAGGCGGCAGGCGTGCCCAGATGAACATCCCGCCTTCATACGCCATGGGCAGTTCGCACCCGCAGCGCTTGAGCCATTGTTCGACGCGCCCACCGGCTTCCATCAGGCGCTGCACCATGCGTTTGCGGTGCTTGGCGTAACTGCCTTCGCTGAGCATGCGGTAGACGATCTGTTCGAACAGTTCCGAGGTGACGCCGCCGCTCATCAATTTCATGTTGGTCAGGTTGGCGGCCAGTTGCGGGGCGGCCACCACATAGCTGACGCGGGTGTTGGCACTCAGGATCTTCGAGAACCCCGACAGGTAGGTGACCTGGTCCAGCCCGGCGACGGCGGCCAGGCGTGGGGGAGGGTTGGGGTGCAGGTCGCCGTAGAGGTCGTCCTCGACGATGTGGCAGTGGTACTGCTGGGTCAATTGCAACAGGCGAAACGCTTGGCTGGGGCTGAAGGAGTGGCCGGTGGGGTTGTGCAACACGCTGGTGGTCAGATACAGGCTGGGGCGGTGTTCGGCCAGCAGCTGTTCGAGGGCGCTGAAGTCAAAGCCGTCGGGGCGGCGTGCAATGGTGATGACCTTGACGCCATGCAGTGCCAGGTTGGCGTGAAAGTTGAAGTAGCACGGCGCGTCGAGCAGCACCGTGTCGCCGGGGCGTGCGAGCAGGCGCATGAGCATGTCCAGGCCCTGCACGGTATTGGGTGTGGTGATGATCTGTTCCACCGGCACTGACAAGCCTTCGCCGTGCAGTTTCTGTTGCAGCGCCTGGCGCAACGGCAACAGCCCCGCCGGCGTGCCCAGCCCGGCGATGCGCAGTGACGGCGCACGCACTACGCTGCGCATGGCCTGGCGGATCGCTTCGCCATTGAGCCAGTCCTCCGGCAAGTGCCCGCCACCGGGGCGCAGTTCGCCACTGGCGGTGGCCAAGGGCCGGCGCAATACGCTGAGCAGGTCTTGGGGCAATAGGTCCACCCAGGTCACTGAGGCAGGGCGGGTGCTGTCCATCGCCACGAAGTAGCCGCGGCCCTGGCTCGAGGTCAGCAGGTGGCGACCGCGCAGGCGGTCCAGTGCCTCATTGAGGGTGAACTTGCTGACGCCGAGGACCTGGGTCAGTTCACGCACGGATGGCAGTTTGCTGCCCGGTGCCCATTCGCCATTTTCGATGGCCTGGCTGAACGCCTCGACGATCTGCTGGACCTTGGGCGTGCCTTCTACGAAAGCGATGGCGGATACAAACATGACGCGTCCTTGTGTTTGCCGGTGCTTTTACCGGTGAAGTTAGGCCGGATTAGGCACCACTTTACCTGCCTTGCGCAATGCCACTCCCCTAGACTGCGCGGCATCTCGCCTGGAGATGGCGATATTTCCTACACCTGAGCAATGGATTTTGCATTTCCATGAAGACTTATATGTGCGCACCCTGCGGTTTTATGTACGTAGAAGAACTGGGAATTCCGGAGGACGGAATTCCCGCAGGCACCCCTTGGGAAGAGGTGCCTGAAGATTGGACATGCCCGGATTGCGGCGTGACCAAGGCCGATTTCATGGCCATCAATCTTCCTGAACGTCAATTCGCCTGACACTCCATCAACGAAAGGAATCGTCCCATGAACAGCAAACTGATCAACGCCACCGTCCCGTTCTGCACCGGTGTGGCCCACCAGAAATACCTGGGCGCCGAAAAGGGCCTGCAAACCGCCATCGAAGGTGACTGCACCCACTGGTACATCGACGGCAGCCTGTTCGGCGAAATGGTCGATGACTGGACCGAGGCGCGTATCGAGAGCCTGCAGGCGCAAATCGCGGCCACGGGGGTCAAGCCGGTTTTCCATGGCAACTTCAAGGCGCCGTTGGGCAGTGATGTCGAAGCCTTCCGTAGTGCGGCCGTGGAGTACGTCAAAAAAGAAATCGACATCGCCAGCCGCCTGGGCGCGCCGTTGATCATTCACGGTGGTTGCATCGTCGAGCCGAAAATGGTGCTGATGGCCAAGAAGGTCGCCCTGGAGCATTACCTCAAGTCGGTGCAGGAACTGGCGCGCTATGCCGAGGCCAAGGGCACGGATATCTACCTGGAGAACCTGTCCAACTACGTCAACTATCGGCCGTTCCACTACATCTTTACCCATGAAGCCGAATACGCCTTTGTGTTCGAGCGCCTGCAAGCCCATAGCAATGTGTATTTCTTCCTCGATGCCGGCCACGCCAACATCGAGAACGGCCTGCCGGCAGAAGTGGTGCGCAAATACCACCACCTGATCAAGGGCATTTCCTTCAGCAACAACAACGGCGTGCAAGACCAGCACTTCGGCATCCATGACGGCAACTGCGATTACGCCGATGTGCTGCAGGCCATTGTCGAGACCAACTGGAAGGGGCTGGTCGCGTTTGAAACCCGCAACCAGACCGCCAAGGCTGCCCTGGCTGACCTGGCGGTGATGTACCGCGACTCCCTGACCACCGAAATCGCTGTCGCCTGATCGGCCGGGGGCGAGCGCTGGCCGCGTTCGCCCTGTTGCTGCTGTTTCTCTTTATTCAAGGTGCTGGCCATGACAAGTGCGTTAACCCTGTCTTCATTTCTCTACTTTCTGTTGTTTTGCGCCACCATGACCTTCAGCCCGGGCCCCATGACGTTGCTGTTGTTGAGCCTGGGCTTGAAGGACGGCCTGCGCAGTTCGATCCCGGCGCAGGTCGGCGCCAGTGTGTCGTACCTGATTTCGATCCTGATCTTTGCCGTCGGTTTCTCGGAATTGATCAAGGGCAACCTCGCCATTACCCAGACCATCCAGTTTGTCGGGGTGGCCTACATTCTTTACCTGGCCTACAAGCAGTGGACCAGCAGTGGCGTGTCGATCAACAACGCCGGCACGGTCGAGGGGGCACGCAGCCTGTTTGGCAAAGGGCTGTTGACCGGGTTTTCCAACCCCAAGACGATCATCATGTTCAGCGCCGTGTTCCCGCAGTTTGCAGGCGCCGGTGAACACAGTTCGGCGGCGGACATCGCCATCCTTGGCCTGACCTTCCTGCTGCTGCAATTTGCCAGCGGCTGCCTGTATTGCTATTTCGGCCAGCGCATCAAACACGTGCTGGAAAACCCCAAGCGCCGGGTGTTGTTGCAGCGAATCACGGCCGTGTTGCTGCTGGGCGTCGCCTTGATGCTGGCGCGTGGGTTTTCGCACTGAAGTATTAGCCAATAAGCGGTAGTGGCGATTTGACGTCGCCCTGATAGACTCCAGGCATTCACCCAGGATCGCCCCCACCATGCCAGCCGTCGGAGGAAAAGGACTTCCGCTCGCTTTGCGCTTGTACAAATCTCGCCTGCTGGGGCTGACGCTCGGCTTTGTATGCGTGGCGTTCGGCATGTATCCGTTGAATCCGTCCCTGTGGGTGTGGGCCTGGATGCTGGTCAATGCCTTTGCGTGGCCGCACCTGGCTTTTCAATGTTCGTTGCGCTCGGCCAATACCTTGCGCAGCGAACGCCGCAGCCTGCTGTTCGATTCCTTTTGCGGTGGGTTCTGGGTTGGCGCGATGCACTTCAACCCGCTGCCCAGCGTCACCACCCTGTCGATGATGAGCATGAACAACGTCGCCATCGGCGGGCCGCGTTTCCTGTTCGCGGGTTGGGTGGCGCAGGCACTGGGGCTGGGCACCGCGTTGCTGCTGTTCACACCAGGATTTATCGCCGTGACCACCCAGGCCCAGCTGTATGCCTGCCTGCCGATCCTGATGCTGTATCCCCTGGCCCTGGGCTGGATCTGCTACCGCCAGGCCGTCACCTTGGCCCGCCACAAACGTGAACTGCTGGCCTTGAGCCGCACCGACAGCCTCTCTGGCCTGCTCAACCACGGCGCCTGGAAGGACCATCTGGACCTCGAGTTTCAACGCTGCCGCCGTGGCCCGGGCGGTGCCGCCATCGCGTTGATCGACATCGACCACTTCAAGACCATCAACGACACCTACGGCCATGTGACTGGCGATATTGTCCTGCGCCAACTGAGCAAGGTGTTGCGCCAGAACCTGCGCACCACCGACCTCGCCGGACGCTATGGCGGTGATGAGTTCTGCGTGATCCTGCCAGACATGCCCCTCAACCGTGCCACCGAGGTGATGGAGGCCTTGCGCGGTCGCTTCAACGCCTTGGCCTACGCCCAGGACCCGACACTGCGAGTGAGCCTGAGCATCGGTCTGGCGCCGTACCAGCCGAGCCACGCCGACTCCATCAGCTGGCTCAACGATGCCGACCAGGCGCTGTATGAAGCCAAGAGCAGCGGGCGCAACCGGGTCAGTTCGGTACAGGGCAGTTGGTTGCGGTCAGTTTAGTGGGGTAGGGTGGCGGGGCACCTTCCAACAAAAAACAAGGATCGGTCCATGCTCTTCACGTTCCCGCGTACCCTTTTGGCCGCTACCCTGGCCTTGTCTTTCAGCCTGCCGGCCTACAGCGCCGAGCCTCATAAACAGATCCAGCAACAGGCCGAACAATACAAGGCCGAAGCCTTGAAGCTGCTGGAGCGCCTGGTGAATATCGACTCGGGTTCAGGCTACGAGCCGGGCCTGACCCAAGTGCGCGATATCGCCGTGAATGAGTTGAAACAGTTGGGTTTCACCATCGAATTGGTGCCGGATAAAGCCGCCAACAATAGCCATGTGGTCGCCACCCTCAAAGGCACCGGCAAGGCCAAGATCCTGCTGATGGCCCATATGGACACCGTATTCAAGGAAGGCTCGGCTGCCGAGCGCCCCTTCCACATCAAGGACGGCCGCGCCTACGGCCCCGGCGTGATGGATGACAAGGGCGGCATCGTCGCGGGCATCTATGCGCTCAAAGTCCTCAAAAGCCAGGGCTTCAAGGATTACGCGCAGATCACCTTCCTGCTCGACGCCAGCGAAGAAACCGGCTCCGACGCCGCCTCTGAACTGATCCGCAACACTGCCAAAGGCCACGACGTGACCCTGAACCTGGAACCCGGCCGCCCCGCCGACGGCCTGGTGGTGTGGCGCAAAGGCAGCGCCACCGCGGTGGTCGAAGTCAAAGGCAAGGCCGCCCACGCCGGCGTCGCCCCGGAACTGGGACGCAACGCCGCCATGGAAGCCGCGCACCAGATCCTGCAACTGGGCAAGCTGGGCGATGAAGACAAGAAAACCACCATCAACTTCACCGTGTTCAAGTCCGGTGACCGCACCAACGTCATCCCTGACCAAGCCACCGCCAAGGCCGACGTGCGTGCGGCCTTGCCGGAAGAGTTCGACCGGATCGAGAAAGACCTGGCGCGGGTTTCAGCCAACAAATTGATCCCGGAAACCGAAGTGAAAACCAGCCTGCAGCGCGGCCTGCCACCGATGCCGCAGACAGCCGAGTCGGATAAGTTGGTAGCGATAGCCCAAGGGATTTATGGCGAACTGGGACGCAAGTTGACCATCGAAGGCAGCGGCGGCGCGGCGGATGCCAGCTTGTCCGCCGGTGTAGGCACGCCGACGCTGGATGGGTTTGGGATAGTGGGGGGCAATATTCACACGTCGGAGGAATATGCCGAGGTGGAGAGTGTGGTGCCGCGGGTTTATTTGTTGAGTCGGATGATCATGGAGTTGTCCAAGCGCTGATCAGATCGAACGAAGCGGGTTCGAATGTGGGAGGAATGCCAGCCAGGTAAACGCAGATCCCCTGTGGGAGCGGGCTTGCCCGCGAAGGCGGTGTGTCAGTTGCTGCATGTGTTACTGCACTACCGCTTTCGCAGGCAAGCCAGCTCCCACATTTGATCTTTGTTGATTTGAGCGTTGTGTTTGCTTGACTGACGGGCGTTGGGGTTAGTCACCATGTGGAAGGGTCTTCGAGGCTGGCTTTTTGGAGGTCGTCTTTCCAGACCTCGTTGGCTAGCCGATAGATGTCCGCAAAGAAGCCTCGGGGGTCGTCTATTTCTGTTTCGTCCCAGGCCATCGTTGAATACTCATCGGGGTCGTCTTCAAAGAAAGAGCTAAAATCAAAATTTTCAGTGTTTAAAGCTAAGGACAAGTTTTCCATCAGTTTATATTTGTGGCGGTGGGAGAATTCGTTGTAAGGATCCAAGCAGTATCTTAGGATCAAAATTTCTCGATCTTTTTGGTTGTTAGGGTTGTAGGCATGCAGTTCTTCTCCCTTTGTTTCTTCTCTGTCGTAAATGTCAAAAATTCCTACGAAATAGCGCAGGCTTGCGTCGAAAGGGATGTGCTCGGAGGATGGATGAAATAGCATTTTCACTCCTTAATCGGGAACAGGGTAAAAGGCGTGCCGTCTTTACGAAACTTCATTTCGGCACCATTCATTGAAGGGTTGAAATGTGGATGGTTCGGATCCGTCTTGTTTGGTCTGTAACCACGTCCAGCACCTGGCAGTTCTAGTTGGACAATATCATTCTTGTTGCCATCTATTCCGGTATGGCGCGAAAGCCCTCGTTCAACCCTTGATGTTGCTTTAGTCCATGCTTGAAGTTGAAGCTTCCAACTGTTGAATTGTGAACTGGGAGTCCCTTTTTTCTTAGGCGGTAATTTGCCCGTTATTGGATCTTTCCCATCTATTGAGCGCTGGCTCACTTTAGATGAGTCAACTTCTGGTCCATGCTTGCCAACCATATGCATGTCGTACCTTTCTTCATACTCCAAAATTCGACGCTTCGCATTCGCCTCACTTAGCTCCTCTATCTTAGCCCGTCGCTGCTCACCAGCCGTCTGAGGTGCTGACGGTTGTCCCTCATCAACCCGTGCCTTCTCAATTGGATTATCTTGTGAGGTTGTTGGCTTACACCCATTGCTACCGGGGCATGTATTTAGGCCTAGCGGATCCACCCACCCCGTGGGATTGGGCACGTACCGGTACCCATTGATCCCACCCGCCAACTTCACTGGATCTGGCGTCAGGTAACGACCAATATCCGGATTGTAGTAGCGATGGCGGTTGTAGTGCAGTCCGCTTTCCGCATCGAAATACTGCCCTTGAAACCGCAGCGGGTTTTCGATGTTGCCCACGTCGAGCCGGGCGATCTGGCCGTAGGCGCGGTAGTGGGCGGACCAGACGATTTCGCCTTCGGTGTCGGTCAGTTCTTGTGGGGTGCCGAGGTGGTCGAGTTGGTAGTGGTAGGGCTTGGTTTCTTTTGGGCCGAAACCTTCCAACAGGGCCAAGGGGCGGAAGCTGTCGGGTTCGTAGAGGTAGCTGCGATGGCGCTCTGCATGGTGTTCGGCAATCAGCTTGTCGCCTTGCCAGAAAAACTCGGTGGTCTTGCCGTCTACGGTCTTGCTGATGCGCCGCCCAAACGGGTCATAGCGATAGCTGGCGGTTTCGCCGTTCGGTTTTGTGATGCTGATTAATCGATGCTGGCAGTCGTAGCGGTACTCAGTGACAAGTTGCTGGCCTTTGCCGCGTCGTTCGCGGATGAGGTTGCCGAAGGCGTCGTAGTCGTAATGGCGGTCGCCCTGGATCATCAGGCGGTTGGCCGCAACGATGTCCGGGCCGGGGCGGTCTTGCATGAGCAGGTTGCCCGCCGGGTTGTGGGCGAAGCGTTCCTGCACGTCTTGCGAGTGGTCGGCGCGGGTCAGGCGGGCGAGGGGGTCGTAGCGGTAAAGGTGTTCGCCTTTGCGGGTGTCGAGCAGGCGGGTAAGGTTGCCGGTTTTGTCGTAGTCGTATTGGCGTTGGTAGAAATAGTTTTGCTGCTGCGTAACGGCGTGGGCGTGCAGACGATTCTGGTCGTCGTAGTGGTAGTGGCTGAGCAGTTGGCCTTGCTGGCGCTGATGCTCGCGGCCGCTCTTGAATAGGTGCGAGGTAAGCACTTCACCGTTGAGCTCGACGGTGGCGAGGTGGCCGCCTTTGTCGTGGTTGAAGGTGACGCGGTTATTATCCGGCAGGCACAGGTTTTTCAGTTGCCCGCAGGCGTCGTAGCCGTAGCGCAGGGTGCCCCAGCCTTGGTGTTCGGCGGTGAGGCGGTTTTGGCGGTCGTATTCGTAGGCCAACGCCCAGTGACCGTCTTCGACGCTGAGGAGGTTGCCCTGGCGGTCGTAGGCATAGTCGACAACGCTGGCATCGGGCAGGGTTTTTCGGACGAGGCGCCCGGCGTGGTCGCGCTCGTAACGGGTGATTAGCTGACTGTTATCGTCGCCGTATTCGGTCTTCTCCAGCAGGTTGCCGTTGAGGTCGTAGGCATAGGCGGTGCGCTGGCCGTCGAAGCCGGTTTCCTGGCGGATCAGGCCGTTGGGGTGGT